>JBEDKG010000001.1:0-2719 GCA_041172205.1 Actinomycetota bacterium
TACTTCATGAAGGCCATTGCGTTCGGTCAAGACGGCTCATTCTCTTGGGAAGACCTTTCGGCGCGATACCAGTCGGAACTGGCCAACGGTTTCGGAAACCTTGCCTCACGCGTTCTTGCCATGGTTGGTCGCTACTTCGAAGGCAGCATTCCAACCGCAGCCGAATACACCGACGCCGATAAGGCAATCATTGAGGTTGCTCGCAAAGCCACCGAAGACGCCGACGCCGCAATTGAGCGAGTAGCAATCCAAGACGCCATCAACAGCATCTGGACCCTGGTAGATGAACTCAATAACTACATCACCGTGCAGGAACCTTGGGTTTTGGCGAAGAGCGACGAGACTCGCGAACGCCTCGGCACCGTGCTTTATGTTTGCTCGGAAGGCTTGCGTTCGCTTGCCGTTCTCCTGAACCCAATCATCCCGAAGGCAACCGGCAAACTTTGGTCTGCGGTTACCGGCGGAAGCCTAGGCGCTCTAGACGACGCTTTACTCGCCAGCGCTGGCGAATGGGGTGTGCTTCCTGCTGGAACCAAGATTTCAGAACTTGAGCCGCTGTTCCCACGAATCGAAACCGAAGCAGAAGGAAAGTAGTGAGCTACCCGCCACTACCTGAACCGCTCGAGGTTGCCACCTACGACAACCACACCCACTTCGACATTGCCTATGTCGATGAAGCTATTAGCACCGAAGAGCAGCTCGCTAGAGCCGCAGCGGTAGGCATCAAGGGCGTTGTTCAGGTTGGTGTGACTTTGGAGACCAGCAAGTGGTCGGCCGCTCTTGCCGCTAAAGATCCTCGCGTTCTCGCTGCTGTAGCGCTTCACCCAAATGAAGCTCCAGAGTATGGAACTTTAGAAAAACTGAACGATGCCATCTCCGAGATTGCCGAACTGGCAACTCAGCCTCGCGTTCGCGCAATCGGTGAAACCGGCCTCGACTTCTTTCGCACCGAGGGCGAAGAATCGCTGAAACTTCAACAGCACTCGTTTGAAGAGCACATTCGCATCGCTAAAGAAAACGACATCGCGCTAATGATTCACGACCGAGAGGCCCACGACCAGGTTGTGGCAACCCTCAAGCGAGTCGGCGCTCCTAATAAGGTTGTCTTCCACTGTTACTCGGGCGATGTTGACCTGGCTCAGATTTGCATCGACAACGGCTGGTACATGTCGTTCGCCGGAAACATCACCATCAAACGCAACGAGCACCTGCGAAACTCACTTGCCATGGCACCTAAAGAACTCATTCTTGTGGAAACGGATGCTCCTTTTCTAACGCCAGAACCATTCCGCGGACGCCCGAACGCAAGTTACCTGGTTCCGATCACAGTGCGCAAAATGGCCGAAGTTCGAAGCGTCGATGTAAACGAGTTGGCGGCCCAGCTAACCGAAAACACCGAAGCCGTTTACGGGTCGTGGAACTAATGGTTGAACTTTTAGGTGGCGCCGACATTCGCCAAATGGCCGATGCTCTAGGCGTTGTACCAACCAAGAAGCTTGGACAGAACTTTGTCACCGACCCAAACACCATTCGAAAGATTGTGGCTTCGGCGAAACTTTCCGAAAACGAAACCGTGGTCGAAATCGGTCCAGGTTTGGGTTCGCTAACCTTGGGACTTCTCGAAGTTGCCGAGCACGTCATCTCGGTTGAAATCGATGCCAAGATGGCTGCCGCGATTGAGAAGACTGCAGCAACCAGAGCAGCTGGTCGGAAGTTCTCACTGGTCACCCAGGACGCCATGAAGGTTACTGAATTGCCTGCCGACCCAACCGCGCTGGTAGCAAACCTGCCTTACAACATCTCGGTTCCAGTGCTACTGCACTTCATCGAAACGTTCCCAAGCCTCCGTCACGGCCTAGTGTTGGTTCAAACCGAGGTTGCCCAGCGCTTGGCTGCAAAGCCCGGCAGCAAGGTCTATGGCGGCCCTAGTGCCAAGCTGGCTTGGTGGGCCGATGCCAACATGGCGGGTAACGTAAGTCGCAGCATTTTCTGGCCTATCCCGAACGTTGATTCGTCGCTGGTTTACTTTGCCAAGCGCGATGAACCAATGGGCAGTGAAGACTTGAGAGTAAAGACCTTTGCCGTCATTGATGGCGCATTCTCGCAGCGCCGCAAAACTCTTCGCCAGGCACTAGCCGACCTGGCCGGCTCTCCGGCTGAGGCAGAGGCTCTCTTGGTCAAAGCCGGTGTCAGCCCTCAGGCCCGCGGCGAACAGTTGGTAATCGACGACTTCATCAAGATTGCGAAGCAACTGTGACCGAACTTCCTCCACCAAGCCCCGGCATTGGGCGCGACAAAGATATCGTGACTTTGGAATTGTCCTTTGAATTTGGAGCAGAAGCTGCTCGAGTCTTCTCGATTCTTGGAGATGAAGGTCAATGGCCCGAGGAGCTTCCAGTGCGTATTTTGAAACGCCAACCGCACACCAAACTGATTGTCGCTTTACCGGATTTCACCAGAGCGGAGATCGCAATCGAGCCAACTCCTGCCGGTTGCGAAGTTGCTTTGGTTCACGACCTCATTAAGTCGGCAGAAGACAAAAAAGAGTATCGAAAACTTTGGAACGCTTGGTTCAAGCAAATCGAGAAGCGGGTGTCGCTGTGATCACCGCAAGTGCGCCTGGCAAAATCAACCTCTACTTTGCGGTAGGACCAAAACTTCCAAATGGCTACCACGAAGTTTGCAGCGTCTACTTAGCGCTCAACCTCCGCGAGGAAGT
>JBEDKG010000002.1:0-2842 GCA_041172205.1 Actinomycetota bacterium
CTAGCACGTTGTGTTTGTGAACCAAAGTGAGCTTCTTGCGGTCGCGCTCGGCTGCAAGGTCGAACGCGTAGCGAACCAAACGCTCAACACCGAACTTGGTGTTTACCGAAACTTCGTTAGCAACCTCGTTTGGAGTGCCAACACGAATCGCGCCTCCGTTACCAACGTAAGGACCCTCGGTGCCCTCACGAACAACAACAAAGTCAACGTTTCCGTGGTCGCGAAGCGGCGAAATAACGCCAGGGTAAATCTTGGTTGGGCGCAGGTTCACGTAGTGGTCAAAAGTAAAACGAAGCTTCAAAAGTAGCTGTCGCTCTAAAACACCCGAAGGTACGCGTGGGTCACCGATGGCACCCAGAAGAATTGCGTCGTGCTCCTTGAGCGACTCAAAGTCTGTCTCGGTAATGGTTTCGCCAGTGGCAAGGTAACGGCGAGCGCCTAGGTCGAACTCGGTGGTCTTGAATTCCACACCAGAGCCAGCAGTAACCTTTCGAATCGCTTCCATAGCGATTGCGGTTACTTCAGGGCCGATTCCGTCTCCGCCAATAAGGGCGATCTTGTATTCACGGGTCACGATGTTGCTCCAAACAATGCGGTTTTACTCAACATTACCTTTAGGTCAACCGCGTTTGCGGGCAAGCAACACAACCGTAATAGAAGGTTTGAGCCCTTCCTTGGTTTGAATCTGACCATCGCGAAGGGTGCACTCGATTATCTCGAAGCCCTGACCCCAAAGGGCTCGCTTCAAAAACCCAACAGTTGGCAAAACACGTGGGTCACGAGGACCACCAAAACCGCCAGCAAGATTTGCGCGAGCATGCCAAACACCAAACAGGTGACCACCTGGCAAAACGTGCTTTCCAAGACGACGAATCGCCTTCTTCAAATCACCGGCAGGAATCTGCAGGTAACCAATCAGCCCAAGCTCAACCTGATCCTGTTGAGGAACAAATTCGAGAGCATCCGCAACAGTCGCCAAACACTTGGACGCCAAACCAGACTCTTCCGCGTAGTCGGCATACTTCTTCAAAGCCACTGGAGAAAAGTCGATGTTCTCAACTGTCCAACCCTGCTTTGCCAACCAAACCGAGTTGCGGCCTTCTCCTCCGGCTAGGTCAATCGCACGACCAGGCTTCAATGGTGAGACATACTCAACTACGAATCGGTTTTCAGTCTTGGTGTAAATAAACTCTTCGACTTCGTACTTTTTGTCCCAGTAATCTGCGGTAACTTTGCCCATACCCCAAGTCTTACCTATCTCAGCAAAATAAACTTGGATAAACGACAACAAGAGGAGTGCCCGTGGCCACCGAAGTAACCATTGACGACCTAGCCGATGCAATCAACCACGGCGCCTACGTTCTAGACGTTCGCGAGCAGGAAGAATACGACGAAGCTCACGTTCCAGGCGTAACCCTTATTCCACTTGGCGAACTGGAACAGCGCATTCACGAAGTTGAAGACGGCTCACGGGTTTTTGTAATTTGCCGCTCAGGCGCTCGCTCACTAAAGGGAGCCGACATCCTGGAAGCCAATGGCATCGACGCAGTTTCGGTTGCCGGTGGCACCATGGGCTGGATCGCCTCAGGTCGCGCTACCGAATAACTATCCGCGAGGTTTCAGCGCGCAAGCTGGTGTTCCACCAGGTAACTTGTGACGATATTTGGCAACAAAGTAATAGCCAATTCGAGCGCCCCAGCTAAACGGCGGAATTACAAGAAAAGCACCTAAAGCTTTGAACCACCATTGACGCTGCAGTCGCAACAACTTTGCGAAAGCCCTATACCCAGCGAATGTCTTGCCATCGGCAAACACCTGCACTTTGGACGAAGCTTGTTCTTTGGTCAGCCCGTAATCCGATAATTCAATCCACTGCCAAGGGTGAATCTCAATCGGTGTTGAAGAGTTCTTCTCAATGTAGTTGGCCGTGGTTGTGCAAAAACCGCAGTCACCATCAAAGATGAGTACTGCGGTTTCGCTCTTGGTCATGTTAGAAGTTTAGATCGATTGCCTTCATGGTCTCAGCCTGAATCTCTTTGCGAACGCCTTCGAGAACATCGGCAGGCACTGGTGAGTCAACAGTAATTACCGATAACGCCTTGCCACCCTTCTGCTGACGGGCGATCTGCATGGCTGCAATGTTCACGCCGGCTTCCGAGAAAGCCTTTCCGTAAATACCTACGATGCCTGGGCGGTCTGAGTAAACCATTACCACTAGGTGCTCAGCCATTTCGAGTTCAACTTCGTAACCGTTGATTGCAACAATCTTCTGGTGAAGCTTCGGACCAATCACGGTTCCCGAAACCGAGGCAATGGTTCCGTCGTTCATGACTGCCTTGATGGCGGTCACGTTGCGGTATTCCTCGCTTACCGAGTCAACGGTTAGCTTCACGTCGATGCCACGCTGCTCAGCCATTAGCGGAGCGTTTACGTAGGAAACCTGCTCGGTAACTGCGTTCTGGAAGAAGCCCTTGAGACCAGCCAGCTTTAGAACCGAGACGTCGTGCGCTGCAATTTCGCCGCGAACTTCAACTTCTATGGACGATACGCCGCCGCCAACAAGACCGAACAGGACCTGACCCATGTTTTCCATGAGCGAGATACCCGGCTTCACCGACGAGTCGATGTTTCCGCCAGCTACGTTCACTGCGTCTGGCACTAGGTCGCCGGCAAGCGCTAGGCGAACCGACTTCGCTACCGAAATACCAGCCTTCTCCTGAGCTTCATCGGTTGAAGCCCCTAGGTGAGGGGTAACAACGATGTTGTCGAGGGTAAGTAGTGGGTTTCCGGTTGGTGGCTCGGAAACGAATACGTCCAGTCCTGCTCCAGCAATCTGCTTCGA
>JBEDKG010000003.1:0-7954 GCA_041172205.1 Actinomycetota bacterium
CGGCGCAAAAAACGCCCCAAAGCCGTTTTAGGCTCGGGACGTTCTTTGATCATAAAGAAAGACTATTTCTTGCCAGCAACGTTGGCGCGCTTCTCGCGAATCTTCGCCTTCTTACCGCGTAGGTCGCGCATGTAGTACAGCTTGGCACGACGAACGTCTCCGCGCTGGATTACTTCGATCGACTCGATGATTGGTGAGTGGATTGGGAAGGTACGCTCAACACCGAAGCCGCCAGCGTCCTTACGAACGGTGAAGGTCTCGCGGATACCGTGACCCGAGCGACGAATCGCGTAACCCTGGAAAGCCTGAACACGGCTGCGGTTACCTTCGATGATGTTTACGTTTACCTTGATGGTGTCTCCTACGCGGAATTCAGGAATGTCTGAACGTAGGTTTGGTGCATCAACGACGTCGAGAATGTGCATTTTAGATCGCTCTCTGTTTTCGCACGCAGGTCAAAAACGAATGGGTTTAGTATTTCGCTCATTCGCTCCCCTGCGGCAGAGACTACAAGGAATGAGCAACCTGTCTATTCTGCCACACAGGCGAGGCTTATTGCTAGTCGCTCAGTAAATCCGGGCGAACCGCTTTGGTGCGTTCAACCTGCTGAGCGTGACGCCAAGCAGCAATTGCCGCGTGATTTCCACTGGTTAGAACTTCTGGAACGTCGAAGCCGCGCCACGATGCCGGCTTGGTGTAGCTCGGGTATTCCAGCAAACCCGACTCATTGTGGGATTCCTCAGCCAAAGACTCGGCATTCCCGATTACGCCAGGGATAAGACGCGCAATCGATTCAATCATCGCAATAGCGGCAACTTCACCCCCGTTGAGAATGTAGTCACCGATGCTAATCAGGCGCACTTTGGCCTTGGTTTCTGCGTAATCGATTACACGTTGGTCGATGCCCTCGTAGCGACCACATGCGAAAACTATGTGTTTCGCATTTGAAAGTTCCTGGGCTGTCGCCTGTTTAAAAACTTCACCGGCAGGGTTTGTGAAAATTACAACAGTTTCGCCGTCTGGGTCGAGTAGCTCATCAAAAGCCAATCCCCAGGGTTCTGGCTTCATAAGCATTCCGGCGCCGCCACCGTAAGGAGAATCGTCGACCGTCTTGTGTTTGTCGAAGGTCCAGTTTCTTAGGTCATGAGCCTGAAATTGAATCAGGTTTTTGTCGCGGGCTTTGCCGAGTAATGAAAGGTTTAGCGCGTCGAAGTAATCCGGAAAGATGGTCACGGCATCGATGCGCATTAGTCTTCTTCGATCTCTTCGAATAGGCCTAGCGGTGGAGTAACGATTAGCTTTCCAGCTGCGACGTCAACCTCTGGAACGATTGCCTTCACGAACGGCACCATAACCTCGTTGTCTCCAACCTTGACGACTAGAAGGTCCTGAGCTGGGAAATGCTCAACGCGGATAACTTGGCCGAGTTCCTGCTCGCCACGGAAAACTTTCAAACCAACTAACTGGTGGTCGTACCAAGCATCTGGCTCTTTTGGAAGTTCCTCAACATCTGCCTGAACCAACAGAATGGCTCGGATCAGAGTTTCGGCAATACTTCGGTCGGTGACACCTTCAAGAAAAATCACCGGCGCCTGGTTGTACCAGCGAAGTTCGGTTACGGTTACGGTCTTACCGAACCATGGGGAATCTTGCGGTACCTGTAGCTCAAGAACTGCACCTGGAACAAACCGCTCATTCGGGCTGTCGGTATATAGTTCGAGCTTGATTGCTCCCTTTAGGCCGTGCGCTTTTAGAAGGCGGCCAACCCGGAGCTGAGTTTGATTAGAAATCTGTGTCCACCACGTCGACACGGACTTTTTTGCCGTCGGCTAGAGCCTTTACGACAGTTCTTAGCGACTTAGCAGTGCGGCCGCCGCGCCCGATTACTCGGCCAAGGTCCTCCGGGTGCACGTTGATCTCCAGTAGTTCTTCACCACGGTTGGTCTTGCGTGCAGTTACGGTGGCGTCTTCCGGGTGGTCGACGATTCCCTTGACTAGGTGTTCGAGAGCGGCGGCTAGCACTTACTTAAGCCTCTTCTGCTGGAGCTTCTGCTTCGGCAACAGGAGCTTCTTCAGCTGCTGCTTCCTTTGCTGGTGCTTCTTCAGCTGCAACTTCTTCAACAGCGACTTCTTCAGCCACTGCAGCTTCTGCTGCTACTTCTTCAACAACTTCTGCCTGAGTCTCCTCAGCTGCTGCCGATTCAGAAACCTCTGCGGTTTCTGCAACAACTTCAGCCTTAGCCTTCTTCTCTTCCTTTGGAAGTAGAACTGGCTTCTTCTTGGCGTCGATTACGAACTCAACCTTGGCGTCCTTGACCTGAACCTTGTTCACGGCCTTTTCACCCTTGCTGGCCTGGAAGTCACCGGTGAGCTTTAGTAGCGCTGCTACCTGCTCGGTTGGCTGTGCGCCAACGCTTAGCCAGTACTGAGCGCGCTCAGAGTTGACTTCGATGATTGAAGGGTGCTCGGTTGGTACGTAACGACCAATTTCTTCGATTGCACGGCCATCACGCTTGGTGCGTGAGTCGGCAACGACGATACGGTAGTGAGGCGAACGGGTCTTGCCCAAACGCTTTAGGCGGATTTTTACAGCCACAATGCTCCTGTTATTTGTATTGGGGCGAACGTTCCACCGTGAGCGTGGGGTGCACACTCGGCAGAGAAGCTCTATGGGTAGCCAATAAGTTTGGTTAGAGGGTCAAACTCTTGGCAACCTCTCTATTTTAGGGGTAAACCTTGAGTTTTCAAACCCCTAAAGACCGAAAGATGAACCAGATCCGCCCTGAGGTGGCGTGATTCCAAGATTTTCAGCGGCACGTTTGGCTGGGTTTCCAGACTTTGAGCCCTTTTTCTTCTTATCGTTCTTCTTGGCTTTGCCAACGAAACCGCCACCGATGTTTGGCATTCCAGGCATTTGGCCGCCCAACTGTGGCATGGCTCCCTTAGACATGGTCTTCATCATCTTGGCTGCCTGCTCGAAGCGGTTTACCAGTGAGTTGACCTCGGTGACCGTGGTTCCCGAACCCTTTGCGATGCGCAGACGACGGGAGCCGTTCAAAACCTTTGGCTGACGACGTTCAACCGGAGTCATCGAACGAATAATTGCCTCGGTGCGGTCGATTTCTTTTTCGTCAAAGTTTTCCAGCTGGTTCTTCATTTGACCTGCGCCTGGCAATTTGGCCAGGAGGTCTTTCATGGAACCCATCTTCTTGAGCTGTTGCATCTGCTCCAAGAAGTCTTCGAGCGTGAATTCGTTTTTGGCGATCTTCTCGGCCATCTTGGCGGCTTCAACGTCGTCGAACTGCTTTTGGGCTTGCTCAATCAGGGTGAGGATGTCACCCATGTCGAGGATTCGGCTGGCCATGCGATCTGGATAGAACGGCTCGAAGGCATCCAAGCCTTCACCGGTCGAAGCGAAGATGATTGGTTTTCCGGTGACCGATGAGACCGAAAGGGCTGCACCACCGCGGGCATCGCCATCTAGCTTGGTTAGAACGACACCGGTGATGCCAACGCCGTCTTCGAAAGCCTTGGCTACGTTTACGGCGTCTTGACCGATCATCGAGTCGATTACAAATAGAACTTCATCTGGGTCGACGGCTTTGCGAATGTCGCGTGCCTGCGACATAAGCTCTTCATCGATACCGAGACGACCGGCGGTGTCCACGATGACTACAGAGAACTGCTTCTTCTCGGCGAACTTGATTGCTTCCTTGGAAACCTTGACCGGGTCACCTTTACCGTTGCCTGGCTCTGGAGCAAAGACCTCAACTCCGGCGCGCTCACCAACTACCTGCAACTGGTTTACAGCATTTGGGCGCTGAAGGTCGGCCGCGACCAAGACCGGGGTCTGACCCTGATCCTTCAGCCATTTAGCAAGCTTTCCGGCAAGGGTGGTCTTACCTGAACCCTGCAAACCGGCCAGCATGATTACGGTTGGTCCGGTCTTTGCGAAAGTTAGCTTGCGCTGCTGACCGCCAAGGATGTTTACGAGTTCTTCATTGACGATCTGAACTACCTGCTGGGCAGGGTTCAACGCCTTGTTGACTTCATCGCCCAGAGCGCGCTCACGGATGGCACCAACGAAAGTTTTCACGACTTCGAGCGCTACGTCGGCTTCAAGAAGCGCACGGCGAATTTCGCGCAATGTGGCATCGATGTCGGCTGCACTCAATTTACCCTTCGAGCGAAGGTTTTTGAATGTTTCGACCAAGCGGTCGGAGAGGTTGCCGAACAAGGCCACTCCTAACTAACTAGACCGCGAGCGAACTCGCAGGCTTCAAAGAACGCGAAATCGGCAATGCCTTCGCCGACTCCTACAAGTTTTACAGGGATACCCAATTCACGCTGGATTGAGTAAACAATTCCACCCTTGGCAGTGCCATCAAGTTTGGTTAGAGCAACACCGGTGACTTTGGCAACTTCGGCAAAGGCCTTGGCCTGAACCATTCCGTTTTGACCGGTGGTTGCATCAATCACCAGAAGGACCTCGGCAATCACGCAGTTCTTTTCAACAACTCGACGGATTTTGTCGAGCTCGTTCATTAGGTCAACCTTGTTTTGCAGGCGACCGGCGGTGTCGATGATCAGAACATCTGCCTGAGTTGCGATGGCAACCTCGGTTCCCTCGAAGGCAACCGATGCTGGGTCTTGCCCTTCGGTCTTAGGGCGAACCAACGTGGCCCCCGAGCGTTCGGCCCAGGTAGCAATCTGCTCAACTGCGGCAGCACGGAAAGTGTCAGCAGCCGCAATTACCACCTTCGAACCGGCTTCGCTCAGATACTTCGAGAGCTTGCCAATGGTCGTGGTCTTACCAACACCATTCACCCCAACCACTAGGACGACGTAAGGAAGCTGACCCGATGAAAGGTTTAGTTCGCGGTCTTCGCGGGTGAGGTTTTCGGTGATTAGTTCGGCCAGAATGTCTTTGAGTTCGGACTCGGTGGCGGCACCAGATTTCTTGGCTCGCGCCTTTACCTCGGCAACAATCTTCTCGGATGCATCCACGCCAAAGTCGGCCTGAATCAGAACGTCTTCTAGTTCGTCCAGGTTTTCTGGGTCGAATTTAACTCGGGTGAAAAGGCTCTTAATCCCCTTGGCAAAGGTTCGCTTAGGTAGAACCACCTCAACCTTTTCAGGCTCGGAGGCAGGTTCAACGACAGGCTCCGGAATTTCTTCAACAACCGTTTCAACGACTGGCGTTGGTTCAGCGACAGGCTTTGGTTTTGGCTTGGAGAAGAGTTTCTTTTTCTCTGTAGGAGTCTCGGTCTCAGGAACAGCTACTTCCTCTGGAACGACTACCTCTTCAGGTTTGTCCTTCTTCTTCCAGAACAGGAAGCCCATGCTAAGACTGCTCCCCTAGTCGCTGACCGACCACGGCCGAGACGCCGTCCTGGCGCATTGAAACACCGTAGAGTGCGTCGGCAATTTCCATGGTGCGCTTCTGGTGGGTAACGATGATCAGCTGTGAGCTCTCGCGAAGGTCTTGGAAGATCTGGAGCAAACGACCGAGGTTGGCGTCGTCGAGGGCGGCCTCAACTTCGTCCATGACGTAGAACGGCGAAGGGCGCGCCTTGAAGATGGCAATTAGCAGTGCAACAGCGGCCAACGAGCGCTCACCACCCGAAAGTAGCGATAGTCGTTCGATGCGCTTACCAACTGGCTTTACGGTTACTTCGATACCGGTGGTCAGCATGTTCTCTGGGTCGGTTAGGAAAATCGAACCGGTACCGCCAGGGAAAAGCACAGGGAACACCTTTTCGAAGGCGGCCTTGGTGTCGGCAAATGCTTCGGCGAAGATGGTCTGCATCTTGAGATCGAGTTCTTCGATGATCTGCAGTAGGTCCTTGCGGGTTTGAGTCAGGTCGTTTAGCTGTTCGGTTAGGAACTTGTGACGCTGCTCTAGTGCTGCGAATTCTTCTAGTGCTAGCGGGTTCACACGACCTAGACGTTCCATGAGACGCTCGGCATCCTTTAGACGCTTCTGCTGTTCTTCACGGTTGTACGGCTTGAGGCCACCCTCAACACTTTCGTCTGGCACTAGCTGGTCTGGTCCGTACTCGGCTACCAGAACCGACTGCTCTAGACCTAGTTCGTCGTAGGCACGGCTAACCAGGTTGGCTAGGTTGAGCTTCTTTTCATGGTTGATCAGCTCGATGTCGTGAACGCTTTGAGTCAGCGTAGAAAGTCGCATCTGAATTTCGGCAGTTTCACCGCGAAGCTTTACGAGTTCCTGGTGCTGACCACTGCGTGCATTTTCCAGTTCGCCGAGTTTTACCTTGACGTCGGTGGTAGCAGCCGAAATGTGGTCCATGATCGTAGGCAAAACATCTAGGACGAGCTGCGCCGACTTTAGCTGCTTGGCTTGAGCTTCTGCGGCCACGCGAGCGCGTTCGAGCGCTTCCTTGGCTTCGGCCACCTGCGAGCGAAGAGTTTCGGCGCGCTGCTTTTCTACGCGCAAACGCTCAACGGCAGCGCCGAGGTCAACTCGAACTTCAAGTTCGCTCTGGCGCTCTTGCTCTAGGTTGTCAACCAAAGTTGGTCGCTCGGAAGCATCGACCGATGGACGCTCGCCTGCGGCAAAGTCGTCGTGAACCTTGATAGCGGTTGCTAGCAGACTTTCGGCTTCAGCAATCTTTTCGGTAGCCGTTGCAGCTACGTTCGCAAGTCGCTCAACTTCACTAGTGGCAGCCTCAACGGCTACGCGAAGGCGTCCGAGTTTTTCAGCATTCGATGCCAGCTGCGAATCGTGTTCGCTGAGTGCGGCGTGAGCTTCCTTGGCAGAAGCCTTAGCGGCTTCCTCGGTTGCGCGAGCCTGAACCAAATCACCCTTGGTGTTTTCGATTAGGTCGTTGACCTTAGCTAGACGCTTCTCGGCGGCATCACGCTCGGCCACCAATTCAACCTTGGAAGGCTTCTTGTTCGAACCACCACGGATCACGTTCTCGGTTAGCACATCGCCATCCAAAGTGATCAGTGTCTTAGAAAGTGAGCTCTTGTCGCTTCGGTAAAGTTCACGCGCTGCGTCTAGGTCGTCGACGATGATGACGCCCGCGAGTAGGTTCAAAATTCCGGCGGCGGCCGAAACCACTTCGGTAGCGTTTCTAGCTCCGCCAACCTTGATCTCACCGGTTGCCTGGGTCTTGGCATCTACGTCGGCGACAACCAACTCAACTCGTCCGCCGTCTTGGTTTTTAAGGTGTGAAATTGCTTCAAGACCGGCTTCGCGACTGTCGGCAACCAGAGCGTCTGCCAGCGGACCAAGCGCAGCCGCAATAGCTGCTTCAAAGCCTGGAGCAATCTGCATGTGGGATGCAACAAGTCCGCGAATGCCACGAAGTCCAGCGTTGGTAAGTACCGATGCACCGTCTTTTTGCTCAAGGGTTAGGTTGAGTGCCGAACGCTTTGCCGATAGTGAATCGCGTTCACGTTCTGCCTCGTGAAGTGCTTCCCGCAGAGTCTCAATCTTGGCGCCAGCAGCCGAAACGGCTTTCTGTGCGGCTTCGTAGCGCTGCTCCAAAGCGTTATCGCCCTGGTTGCCTTCGCCCTGAAGTTGACTCTCAAGAGTGGCGTATTCGTCCTTGGTGGTAGCCAAACGCTCACGTGCTTCAGCAAGTGCTGATTCGTGGCGAACCACTTCTTCGCGCAATGAAGCAAGACGCGATTCGGCAACCGCAGCTTCGTTGGCTAGACGAGATTTCTCTAGATCGAAGGCCGAGATTAGAGAGTTCTGTTCGGCCAGTTGGTTGTCGAATGCCTCTAGAGCATCGCGAGCGACATTGCGCTTGGCTTCTGCCTCGGCCAACTTAGTCTTCAATTCTTCAACGGCAGTGGCCAGTGTGACGGCAGACTTCTCGACTTCATCGGCTTCGGCATCGATCTGAGCTGGATCGATAACCGCACCGTTAACTTCAGCCTGCTGAGTGAGCATGGCGACGCGCTGGTTGGCCATTGA
>JBEDKG010000004.1:0-4725 GCA_041172205.1 Actinomycetota bacterium
CAGGTCACCGACAATCCGAACCCACGCGAACTCGACATGCTGCTAACCGCAGGTGAGCGCATCTCGATGGCACTTCTTGCTTTGGCGATTGATTCGGCCGGCGCGCAGTCTCGTTCATTCACTGGCTCCCAGGCTGGAATCGTGACGGACTCCAAGCACGGAAACGCTCGTATTGCCGAAGTTACCCCGGATCGAATTCGTGAAGCATTGAACGACGGCGACATCGCAATCGTCGCTGGCTTCCAGGGTTTCAACCGCGAGACTCGCGACATCACCACACTCGGTCGCGGAGGATCTGACACCACCGCCGTTGCTTTGGCCGCAGCGCTAAACGCAGATGTTTGCGAAATCTACTCGGACGTCGATGGTGTTTACACCGCAGACCCTCGCCAGATTCCAGCAGCGCGAAAGCTTGACTACATCGATGTTGAGTCGATGCTTGAGTTGGCTGCTGCTGGCGCCAAGATTCTGCACATTCGTGCGGTTGAGTTTGCACGTCGTCACAATGTTGATTTGCGCGTGCGTTCCACATTTAGCACCGACCCTGGCACCAGGGTTATTTCGGGTAACAGAGGAGAGAACATGGAAGAGTCAGTAGTTTCGGGTGTAGCAACCGATAAGAGCCAGACCAAGATCATCGTTGTTGGTATTCCTGACCTTCCTGGTAAGGCTGCTGAATTGTTCAACGTGGTTGCCGAAGCCGGAGCCAACATCGACATGATCGTTCAGAACACCGCAACCGGTGTCGACGTCGACGACAAGGTTTCCGACATTTCGTTCACTCTGCCAAAGGGTGACTCGGCCAAGGTTGTTGCGGCTCTTGAAGCTAACCAGTCTTCGCTCGGTTACCGCGAGCTTGAGGTTGACCACGAGATTGGCAAGATTTCGGTCGTTGGCGCTGGAATGCGCACACACTCGGGTGTTTCGGCAACCCTTTTCAACGCTCTGGCTAAGGCTGGAATCAACATTGAGATGATCTCAACTTCTGAGATTCGTATTTCGGTGGTTACTGACATCACCGAAGCGGACGACGCTGCCCGCGCAATTCACACCGCATTCGGTCTAGACAGCGAAATTGAAGCTGTTGTCTATGCCGGAACTGGCCGCTAAGTCTTAGAAACAGGAGATCAAGTCTTGAGCAAGAAACCAAACATTGCCCTAGTTGGAGCTACCGGTGCCGTTGGTACCGTAATGGTAGACATCTTCAATAACCGTGAAAACATCTGGGGAGAGATCCGTCTTATCGCTTCGGCTCGTTCGGCTGGCAAGAAGATTACCGTCCACGGTGAAGAGCTGACAGTTGTGGCTCTTTCGCCTGAGGCGTTTGATGGCATCGACATCGCGATGTTTGATGTGCCAGACGAGGTTTCGGAAGTTTGGGCACCGATTGCTGCCGAGCGCGGCGCTATCGCCATCGACAACTCGGGTGCTTTCCGTATGAACGACCAAGTTCCGCTAGTGGTTCCTGAAGTTAACCCTGAGCAGGCAAAGGTTCGCCCACTCGGGATCATCTCGAACCCGAACTGCACCACGCTAACCATGATGGCGGCGATGGGTGCACTTCACCGCAAGTGGACATTGAAGGAACTTGTAGTTTCTTCTTACCAGGCTGTTTCTGGTGCGGGTGCTGCTGGCATTGACCGCTTGGCTGCTGAGCTAGAAGTGGTTGGCAAGGACGCATCGCTCGGTTCTACTTCTGGAGATGTCGCCGCGGCATTGGCTGCTGGCGGGGTTTCTTTGGCTGACTCTCCTTGGTCGGTGCCAATCGCACTGAACGTAATTCCATTTGCCGGTTCGCTAAAAGCTGGCGGTCACTCGTCTGAGGAGATGAAGGTTCGCGATGAATCTCGCAAGATCCTTGGCATCTCAGACCTCAAGGTTGCAGCTTCCTGTGTTCGCGTTCCAGTTCAGGTAAGTCACTCGCTTACCGTTCACGCAACCTTCGCTAACCCAATAACCCCGGACGAAGTGCGCGACGTGCTTGAGCAGCAGCCGACCATTCGTGTCATGGACGACCCAGCGAACGGCGTTTTCCCAACTCCGAACTTTGTTGCCGGTCAGGACCCAACCTTCGTTGGCCGTATTCGTCAGTCACTCGACTTCACTAACAGCATCGAACTGTTTGTGGTTGGAGACAACCTTCGCAAGGGCGCTGCACTAAACACCTACGAAATCGCCGAACTCGTGGCGAAGGAGTTCTAGTAGCAAAACACTAGGCAAACTTTCAGGTTTTCGCGACCCACAGGCTTTATTCTTGAGCCTGTGGGTCGCAAACTTTTAACTATCGCCGTAGTCGGCTTGTCGCTATTGTTTAGCGGTTGCGCTGCAACGCCAAGTGGCAACGGAACCAACACCCCAGAGCCAACCCAAACTTTTGATCCGAGCCTTATTCCTACGGCTCCGGATGCCGATGCCCTTGCGGTTGATTCGAAGATTTTTGACAACGGTTTTGGTGAATACACCTTCAAGATTGCTGGTGGGCCAACCTGGTGCACGCTAAACGCTGAAGACAACTTTGCCGTTTGCGAGCAGAACGAAGCCGATGCTACTTACGACCCGCTAACCGTTCCAAGTAGCTGCAAGCTCAGCTACGGCTACCAGTTCAAACTTGTTGCAGCAAAAACTGGCCAGATTAACTGCGCTAGCGGACTTTACGCTGACCCTTCACAGGCTCAGACGCTAAACCCTGGTGAGACGGTAACCGTTGGTGACATCACCTGTTTCGTGATGGATGTTACGGCTCGCTGCGACAACAAGTCGGGCCACTACATCGTGCTCGGCCCAGAAGTTTGGGCGTTGGGTTAGCCCTTAGCGATCAGCGTTAGTAGTCTGACTTCTGGTTTGCAGAAGAGACGGACTGGCGCAAAAATCGAGGTGCCGAGACCGGCGCACACGTTTAGCCAAACTTTTTTTCCGCCCACCTCATGCTGACTCAAGCCTTTTGCGAACTTGGCTGGAAGGTCGCAGTTGGTAATGAGCGCACCGAAACCCGGCAGGCAAACCTGCCCTCCGTGGGTGTGGCCGGCCAAAACCAGTTCAGCTCCGCGCTCACCGAATTCGGAAATGACCTTGCGATACGGGGCGTGGGCCACTCCAATGATTAGATCTTGCTTGCCGATGTCCGAACGCTGCTGGTCAAGTGTTTCATACCAAGCGAGTTCGTCGTGAGGGTCATCGAGTCCTAGGAATCCGATTCTGGTTCCGGCAATCGTCAGGGTTCCGGCTTTGTTGTTTAGATTAAGCCATCCCTGCGCTTCGAAAACATCCGTCATGCGAGTGGTTGGCAGCACTTCTTTGTGAGTAGGTGATGACGGCTTTTGAAGGTAGGCGAGCGGGTTTCGAATTTCTGGTGCGTGGTAGTCGTTAGAACCGTTCACAAAGACGCCTTTGATTTTCATCAAATTTTCTAGGGCGGCTAGTGTCGGGCGGATTGCGTCTCGGTGTCCTAGATTATCTCCGGTGTCGACGACAAGGTCTGGCTGCAGCTCGCTGAGTTGCGAAATCCACGCGAGTTTTCGTTTCTGCCACGGCGCCAAATGCAAATCACTGATGTGAAGCACACGGATTGGTGCCGAACCAACGGGTAAAACCGCGAGTTCTTCGGTGATTACAGTGAACCGATTTCGCTCGACAAGTGCTCCCCAGGCGAACGCGAGCAGGCCGACCGCAAGGATCGTAAGGACTACGGGCATTTAGTTACCGCAGAAGAGTTCGATAATCGTTCCAGCTTGGGTGGCAGCACCAGGAGCGGGTTGTGACCTTGTTACTCGGTCGTTTGGACCGCAGTTACCAGCCTGCTGACCGCTCGATGCGATTGCCGAGAGCGAAGCGTTACCGCTGGAGTCACGGGGACCACTAGTGGCCAACCAGTTGATGATCGCATTTGCGGTTGGACCATGGTTCAGTAGATCGCTTGGAACCACTACAGCGCCGCCACTGGACATGTAAACCTTCACGATGGTTCCGCGAGTAATCTGAGCACCTCTCGCAGGAATCGTATAAGCAACTGTTCCCGATGGCTTGTCCGAAAGGACTGGCGTCAAGACAATTTCGAAGTTCAAATCTGCAAGCTGTATCTGGCTACTAGCAGTGGTTGGGTCCATGGTGGTTACGTCTGGAACAGTGGCACCACCGGCACCCGAATAAATGCTTGGCACTGGTGCCATCGGAGCAGGCTTGTAGAGAGTGTTGGCGAGCTTCATAACTGTGCGCCAGACGTCGTGACGAGCGTAGTAAGCGCTCTTGCCGCCAGTTGACACTCGTCCAAGATGAATGTCGCCCGATACGTTTCCAACCCAAACGCTGGTGGAAACCTTGCTTGAGAATCCGGTCATCCAGGTTTGAACGGAACCGTCGGTGGTTCCGGTCTTACCGGCGATGTCAACACCGTCACCGGTGTTAGAAAGTCCCGCGGTACCGCCCTTGATTACGCCACGCATTGCCGAAACTACAGCGGCTGCTACTTCTGGTGTCGTCGCCTGGGTGCAGTTGCTCTTTGGCACTGGCATTTCTTTGCCAGTTGCACGAACCACCACACGGTCGATCGCGATTGGGGTACACACGATGCCCTGGTTTGGAAGTGCAGCCTCTGCAACCGCCATGGTCAGCGGAGCAATTTCGTTAACACCTAGGACGGATGCTGGAATGAATTCCAGATCGGCGCCATCGGCTCGGTGAACTCCAAATCGGCGCCGTCGGCACGGTGAACACCAAATGATAAGGCAG
>JBEDKG010000005.1:0-4716 GCA_041172205.1 Actinomycetota bacterium
AAAACTCCTACAATTCGTGTGCTCTTCGACTCCGACAATCCGGCTGCCATCGCAGAGTGGACTCTGCTCTCAGACCACGCGGCATCGTCTGGGCTTCGCCTAAGCAACGTGTCAAACCCAGTCCCTTCGATAAAACTTGCCACCGGCGAATACGAGGTTTACCTCGGCCCACTGCCGCTTCTGGGTGTCGGAACAGGTTCGGTCCAGTCGCTCGCCAACGGTCCGGCCAAGATGCCGAGCAGTACTTTTGAAGCGCTCACAAAGGACGTATTCACAGCCACCGACAAGAACCTCGGCTCGGTTCTCCAGGCGCTCGACAAGGAGTTATTTGACCTCGGCTACGGGCTTCCGATGTATCAGCTGCCAACTCTTTTGGTTTACAACAATCGAATCCAGGGTTTCAGTGCCGATCCGTTCGGAAACAACTCGACCTGGGGTTATTGGACCTGGCACGTTTCAACCGACAAATAACGGCATTTCGCAGTTAGACTTGTCAAAACCGACTTTTCATGAGCGTGGCTTTTCCGCGCCCAAATCTCAAGGATGTTCCCTATGGCTCAGGCCAAACGCGAAGAATTAAGAAACGTAGCAATTGTTGCTCACGTAGACCACGGCAAGACCACTCTGGTAGACGCCATGTTGCGCCAAACCGGTTCGTTTGCCACACACGGTGACGTAACCGAACGAGTAATGGACTCTGGCGACCTTGAAAAGGAAAAGGGAATCACCATCCTTGCCAAGAACACCGCAATTGCCTACAAGGGAACTCACTCTGGTGGTAAAGAAATCACCATCAACGTGATTGACACCCCAGGCCACGCCGACTTCGGTGGCGAGGTTGAGCGCGGTCTTTCAATGGTTGACGGTGTTGTTCTTTTGGTCGACGCATCGGAAGGTCCACTTCCTCAGACCCGTTTCGTTCTTCGTAAGGCTCTCGAGTCGAAGCTTCCTGTGATCCTTTTGGTCAATAAGACCGACCGTCCAGACGCCCGTATCGACGAGGTCGTTGAAGAAACCCACGACCTACTTCTAGGTCTAGCCTCTGACCTTCACGACACCGTGCCAGACCTAGACATCGACGGCATCCTTGAGCTGCCAATCATCTACGCATCTGGCCGTGCCGGAATAGCTTCGCTAAACAAGCCAGCCGATGGCACCATGCCTGAGGGCGAAGACCTAGAGCCACTATTTGGCGCAATTATGAAGTACATCCCAGCTCCGGTTTACGACGACGAAGCTCCGCTACAGGCTCACGTAACCAACTTGGACGCAAGCCCATTCCTTGGTCGTCTAGCTTTGCTACGTATCTTCAACGGAACCCTTCGCAAGGGTCAGCAGGTTGCTTGGGTTCGCCAAGATGGCACCACCCAGAACGTGAAGATCACTGAGCTTCTAAAGACCAAGGCGCTTGAACGTTTCCCAACCGATGAAGCCAACCCAGGCGACATCGTTGCGGTTGCCGGAATCGACGAGATCACCATTGGTGAAACTCTGGCCGACCCGAACGACGTTCGTCCGTTGCCAATGATCACCGTTGACGACCCAGCAATTTCGATGACCATCGGTATTAACACCTCACCTATGGCCGGTCGCGTCAAGGGCGCCAAGGTCACCGCACGTTTGGTGAAGGACCGCCTAGACAAGGAACTGATCGGTAACGTATCGATTCGCGTTCTTCCAACCGAGCGTCCAGATGCTTGGGAAGTTCAGGGTCGTGGCGAGCTAGCACTAGCCATCCTGGTTGAGCAGATGCGTCGTGAGGGTTACGAGCTAACCGTTGGCAAGCCTCAGGTAGTTACCAAGCGCGTCGACGGCAAGCTTCACGAGCCTGTTGAAGACATCACCATCGACGTTCCAGAAGAGTTCCTAGGCTCAATTACCCAGCTAATGGCAGCTCGTAAGGGCCGCATGAAGAACATGCAGAACAACGCCGCTGGATGGACCCGCATGGAGTTCCTAGTGCCTTCACGTGGACTAATTGGTTTCCGCACCGAATTCCTAACCACCACCAAGGGAACCGGTATTGCCAACGCAATCTCGGCAGGCTACGAGCCTTGGGCTGGCGAAATCGTAACCCGTCAAAACGGTTCGATGGTTGCCGACCGCGCCGGTGTGGCAACACCATTCGCCATGATCGCGCTTCAGGAGCGTGGCTCGTTCTTCGTTGAGCCAACCACCGAGGTTTACGGCGGTATGGTCGTGGGAGAGAACTCTCGCGCCGACGACATGGAAGTTAACATCACCAAGGAAAAGAAGCTCACAAACATGCGTGCTTCTTCTTCAGATGAATTCCAGTCGCTAACCCCACCAAAGAAGTTAAGCCTCGAAGAGTGCCTAGAGTTCGCTCGTGAAGACGAGTGTGTGGAGGTTACCCCGGAAGCCGTTCGTATCCGCAAGGTTGAACTAGACCCGAACGTTCGCGCTCGTGCGGTTTCGGCTCGAAAGAACGCTTCAAAAACTTCGTAAAAAGTAATTAAAGAAATGATGGGCCTTCCTTTACGGTTGGCCCATTTTTCTTGCTCGAAATCCAATCGTTACCATTTTGCGACCTGATTTGGGTGAATTTTTGATTCTCTGAACGCTTTGCGATGCTACTTTGAATTTACATTTCATCGGCATTCAATGATGAATGTAAAACCTACTACGGAGGAATAAATGATTAACAAGAAGCTAGCGCGCGCAATTGCCGCTACTGCTGGTGTTGGTCTAGCATTCGCGGGCTTGGTCGGCGTAGCCGCCCCAGCTCAGGCTGTTGACAACCCAACCACCAGTTTCAAGATCCACTTGAACGTACCTGCTGAAGTTGCTGCCCAATGGAACATTTGGTCATGGGGCGACTGCAACGGTGCAAACGACAACGTAATTGGCGCATCGACCCGCAACCTGGGCACCGACGCAGCACCAAACAACGTAACTCAGGACTGGACTCCAAACTTCTCGAACGATGACGCTTACGGCTCATACGCAGAGTTCACTGTTCCTTGTACCGTGACCGCATTGAACAACGTAATGCGCACCACCGAGTCATGGAACGGCCAGGACGCAGCTCCAGAAGTGCCTGCAGTTGTTGACGACCCAGCTACCGCTGATGTCGACGAGACCGCAGCAGCTATCCCTGCTAAGCCTGCAATCGCAGAAGCTGACAAGCCATTCGGTGGCGACAACATCTTCCCTGCTGGCGAGAGCTGGTGGAATGTTAACACCGGTAAGCGCGAGTACCCACTAAAGGACACCGTGGACTACAAGATTCACCTAAACATGAAGCTTGCTGACGCACAGTCAAAGGGTTGGAACCTATGGACCTGGGGTCCTTACACTCCTGCCCAGACCGTTCCTCTTTCAAAGGCTAAGATCGGTGGCAAGTACCCTTACAAGGGCAAGGTAAGCGCAACCCTAGTTGGTGTGCCATTCAGTGGCTCAGACAAGTACGGTGCATTTGCGGTAATCAAGCTTCCACGCATTTACGTGTCGACCCTTGGTTTCCTAGTGAAGCGCTCAACCCCAACCTCGGACTGGGATGACAACGTCAAGTCAACTGACTTCAAGTCAGACAACAACAACAACGTTGCTCCTGGAACCACCGAAGCTTGGGTACAGGTTGGTGCATCCACCCTGCAGCACAAGGCTCCAACTTTCGTTGGTCGCTACGGTGCAACCGCAACCTACTCAAACGGTATTGTGACTGTTACTCCGGTTCGTCCAAGCCACGTTGCACTTCAGGGTGCTTTGGCTGACAAGATCGTTGTAACCATCAAGAAGGGTGCAACCAGCAAGACCTGCACCATTCAGAACGCAGCAACTGCAGCTACTGACGCACGCTGGGCAACCCCTAGCAGCTGTGAAATTGCTGTAGCTCCTGGTGCCGAAGTTGCAACCTGGGACGTATTCGTTCAGGGTTCAGCAGTAGGCGTTGGTACCGCTCTAATTGGTCCAAACCGCTCGGCAAAGGTTGTAGTTCCTGCAGCCTAAGTCTCGCGACTGAAAAGTGGGTCCCGATCGTAAGGTCGGGGCCCACTTTTTTATCTCTTTTTGGTAACGAAGAACTCGCTTTGTTCAGCCGAAATTTTCCCAAAATGTAAATTTGAACAAAGTAAACCAACTGAAAGAAGATCTTTGTGCGAAGTCTTAAATTGCGAAGCAAACTAACTGCCTTTATCGCTGCAATCGGCATCACTTTCTCGATGTTTACAGTCACCCCACCTGCAGAAGCGGCTGGAAGCTGCCCAACCGCGCAGTGTGCTCACCTCGTAGTGCACTACAAGCGCAACGCGCCTACCAACTACAGCGACTGGGGACTTTGGCTTTGGGCCTTCAAGGGTGTGGGGCTTCCTGAGTCTCGCGTTACGCCTTTCAGTGCCAGCACCCTGGACAGCGACGGCTTCGCAGTAATTGACACTCAGGTTCCAATTAGCGCCGGTGTTACCCAGCTTGGAATGATTCCACGTTTGCAAAGTGGTTGGACCAAGGACGTTGACCTAGACCGAGTTGTTAACCTTGACGGCAACAACAGTGCAGAAATCTGGATCAAACAGGGTGATGGCTACATCTACCGAAACTCAACCTTTACAATCCCAGCAGAAATGTGGGGAGCGAACATTGACTCACTTCGAACCATCAAGGTTGTTCTTTCGAAGGCAAACGGTACAGCAGGCCCTGGTTTCTCGCTAACCGGCGCGGGTGCTCCTGGTATTTTGAGTGCCACCAAGATTCTTGATT
>JBEDKG010000006.1:0-6118 GCA_041172205.1 Actinomycetota bacterium
CCGGAACTCGTGCACTTGGCCTTGCCTGTGCCGTAGGTATCGTTGTGGCCATGATCAGCGCGCTGTTCGTTCTTCCAGCCGCACTGGTTTCATTCGGTCGCTGGATCTTCTGGCCAGGCACACCAAAACTTGGGGGCATCAACAAGACCGACAACGGCGTTTGGGCCAAACTTGGTCGCGGAGTTAGTAAGCGTCCTCGCATTGTTGCCATCGCCGGTTTCGTCGTCCTAGCGGCTTTGGCTGTTGGAAGCTTCGGCATCAAGATTGGTCTATCTTCAACCGAGCAGTTCATGAAGAAGCCAGAAGCCGTAGTTGGAATTGAACTTCTCGCAAAGTCATTCCCTGCCGGAGCCACCAGCCCAACCGTGGTTATTGCTAACCAGGACAAGGCTGAGGAAGTCGTAAACGCCATCAAGGAAGTCAAGGGCGTTGACTCGGTCGAAATCGCCAAGACCTTCGAAGGTGAAGCGCTAACCGATGGCAGCATCAACAAGATCAATGTTGTGCTCACCGGAGCTAGCCGCTCGGAAGAGGCCTACAAGTCAATCGTCGACATCCGTGCAGCCGTGAAAGATGTAGCGGGAGCCGACGCCAAGGTTGGTGGGCAGGATGCTCAATACCTAGACGTCAAGAATGCCTACGCTCACGACCAGGGTCTACTGATTCCGATCATCTTGGCACTCGTGTTCCTAGTGCTCGTGCTGTTGCTTCGTTCAATCGTTGCACCGGTCTTGCTACTGCTAACCGTGGTTGCTTCGTTCTTTGCATCGCTCGGCGCTGGTTGGTTGGTGTTCGTGAACGTCTTCAACTTCCCAGGTCTAGACCTCTCAGTGTTCCTCTATTCGTTCCTATTCCTCGTGGCACTGGGTGTTGACTACAACATCTTCCTAGTTACCCGAGCTCAGGAAGAGAGCGGAAAGCTTGGTCTCAAGCAGGGCATGATCAAGGCCCTAAGTTCAACCGGTGGTGTGATTACCAGCGCAGGTATTTTGCTTGCAGCAGTGTTCGCGGTTCTCGGTGTGCTTCCGCTTATCGCCTTGACCCAGATCGGTGTCATCGTGTGTATCGGTGTGCTCCTAGACACCCTCTTGGTTCGTACCGTAATCGTTCCAGCGCTAGCGTTCATCGCCGGCGAAAAGTTCTGGTGGCCACGCAAGCCAGTGAAGTAACTCCTAAAGCGAAAGCCCCCACCAAATCGGCGGGGGCTTTTGCTTTTCTAGGTTCTAGTTACTGCCGGTGAGTACCGGGATGATGGCTCCCGAGAACACCTGCCAAGCCAAGATCGACTTCGCAACCAAGCTCAGGGTGATGTAGCTTCGCTCACCCTGGAGGTAGCTAGCCCACTTGCCAACCTGGTGGTACTGAAGTGCCTGGTTGATGGCGAAGGTGTTGAAGAAGATGAAAAGCGAGATGATGATGCCAATCACGAAACCCGGCACCTCAGCTGCGTCCTTGCTAGCTGGCTGCAGGGTGTAGATTGCGATGATGATCCAAGGCACAATGCCGGTCATCGAACCGAAAACGAACGGTAGGAACTTTCCGTTTCCAGGCGTCTCATACTTCTCCTGCATGGCACCGAACATAATCATCGACGCATTGACGGCGAAGATTCCGATGAGTGCTGCAACGTCGTTCACGCCACAGAGTTGGGAAATCAACCAAATCATGATCGAAGAACTGAGTGAGTACTCAACCCAACGGAAGTAGTTGTGGTTTTTCTTCAAGCCATTGGCATAACGCCCGAAGAACCACGGCGACGAAATGAAGAAGTGGAAGAAGGCTGAAAGCGCCAAGAACGCCACAACACCAGCACCAAGGTTGATGTCGAAAAGCTTCACAGCTTCGGCTGGAAGTGGAGACCCTGGAGGGCCGGTCATGTACTCAATCTTGACCGGGAACTGAACCTGGGTGTCTAGCTGCAACAGGAACCAACAAAAAGCGATTGCCTGAAACAGGTGAAGGAATCCAGCAACTACGTTGTAAGTTCTCAAGCGTGAGATCTGCTGGTCGGTATTAAAAGTTTTCTTGCTCATAGACCACAGGCTACCCCTAAGTAGCGACTCTGTGGATAACTCAGAATGCCTCTAAATCGCGTCCAGACTTATCTAATCCTTGCTGGCTGCGCGGGCAGGGCTGTTAAAGCAAAAGGACCCGTTTGCGCGGGTCCCTATGCTTTGGCCTCCATGACGGCGACCTCTCGGTGAACTTTCGTTCATCCAGTAACTGCCAGTTACTGGAAACGATAGCATCCAGTTGGTCTTGAATCAATCGTTCAATCGGTAATCAAGTTTCTGAGCGGGTGACCGCGAAGGCAGAGCCTCGGATTCGTCCGAGGCTCTGTGCTTTCAGCTGTTTGATAGCCTTGGGTTGTCAAATGACAATTAATACAAGGGGGATCAAGTGATTGATTTTAAGAATGCTTCGTTCATGAAGCTCAAAGAAGCCGACAACTCTGAAGGCCAGGCAATGGTTGGTGACCTTCTAATCGATGGCGAAACCATCATGTCTAGTTTCAAAACCGTTCGCGACATGGTGATGTTCACTAACAAGCGCATCATCGCTGTCAACGTGCAGGGAATCACCGGTAAGAAGAAGGACTTCACCTCGCTTCCTTACAGCAAGATTCAGGCATTCTCCGTTGAGTCGGCTGGAACGTTTGACCTAGATGCCGAGCTCGAACTTTGGTTCAGCGGTCTGGGTAAGGTTCGTTTCGAATTTAGTTCCAAGTTCGACGTCAAGGGATTCAACCGATTCTTGGGTTCCTACATCCTCTAACTTTGCTCTAGCCAAACGGTCTGGTTTGCCTCAAGGTGAATCAGGCCGTTTTCGCTTTCCAAGACATCGTCGCCGAAGTTGTGAATTACAAGAAGTTTGCCGTTGCGGTAGGCGAGTGAGGTTTCGCTGCAAAGTTCAGTTACCCACTCGAAGGTTCCGTGGCCCAGGTTCAGCTCTTTACGCTTGGCCAGTGCCCACTTGTAGGTTTCGAGGGTTGAGCCCTCGACTCCTTCTTGGAGGTCGCGTGCGTAGTTTGAGTAGCTGGCTGGTTGAGGTAGCCAAGACTTTCCGGTTTGGTTGAAACCGTTTGACTCATTGACGTTCGATTCCCAAGGTAGTGGTACGCGGCAGCCGTCGCGGCCAACTCGTTCGCCGTTGGTTCTGGCGAAGGTTGGGTCTTGGCGGAACTCTGGAGCGAGAGTGGTGTGCTCAGGGAGTCCCAGTTCTTCGCCCTGGTAAAGATACATCGAGCCAGGTAGTCCGAGGGTGAACAGCGTGGCTGCTAGCGCTCGCTTGAGGCCTAGTTCGGCATCCGGTTGCTTATCGTTTGGCCCAACGCCGTCACTTGCGGTGGTTCGTCCGAAGTCTCCGCCCATGCGTGATGCATGACGCATGACGTCGTGGTTTGAAAGCACCCAGGTGCTCGGTGCTCCCACGGCTCCGAACGCTGCGAACGATTCGTCGATGGTTTTGCGAATGTCGTTCGCGGTCCAAGGAGAGTCGAGGTATCGGAAGTTGAAGGTTTGGTGGAACTCGTCTGGGCGAACCCAGAGGGCCATGAAGCTCAGCGGCAGAACATAGGCCTCACCGCACATCGCGCGCTCACCTGGGTAGCTGTCGAGAATTGCTCGCCAGCGTCGGAAGATCGGGTGAACCGATTCTTGAAACCACATTGGCGGGCTTGGTTCGCCTTCGATGAAACCGGCGCCTGCGCGTTCAACATCTGGGTGATCTGGAAGACCCGCTGCCTTGCCCATGGCATGTGGTTGGTCTACTCGGAAACCGTCTACTCCGCGGTCTAGCCAGAAGCGCAGGATGTCTTCAAACGCTTCCTGAACCTTCGGGTTTTCCCAGTTGAGGTCTGGTTGCGAAGAGTCAAAGAGGTGGCAATACCACTGGCCGTCTGGAAGCTGAGTCCAGGCTGGTCCACCAAACATTGATTGCCAGTTGTTTGGGGGAGTATCGCCGTCGCGGAAGTGATAGAACTCGCGCTCTGGTGAACCTGGACCTGCGGCCACTGCGCGCTTGAACCATTCGTGCTGGTCTGAGGTGTGATTCGGAACCAGGTCGATCAGTACGCGCAAGCCCAGCGAGTGAGCGGTTGCCAGCATCTTGTCGAAGTCGTCTAGGGTTCCAAACAGCGGGTCCACGTCGCAGTAGTCCGAGACGTCGTAGCCGGCGTCTTTTTGTGGTGAACGCATGAATGGCGAGAGCCAGATTGCGTCGATGCCTAGCGACTTTAGGGAACCCAGCCGCGACGTAATGCCGGGTAGGTCACCCATTCCGTCGCCGTTAGCGTCGGCGAATGAGCGTGGATAAATCTGATAGATGACGGCGGAGCGCCACCAATCTAGCTGAGCTTGATCCATGCGGTCTGGTCGGTCTCGAGATAGCCTTCGGCGCTTAGATCAACCTGGCTGGTGACCAAGACTTCACCCTTTGGTAGCACGATTGGGTCGCTGCCGAAGTTGGCAACAACTGCAACGTTGCCGTTGACGTAGGCGAGTGAACCTTCGTTCTCGAACTCTGGGGCCCAGCGGAAGTTTCCGGCTCCTAGGCCGAGAGTCTTACGAACCTTCAGTAGTCGCTTGTAGAGCTCAAGGGTTGAGCCGGCAACGCCACTCTGCTGGTCGCGGGCCAAGGTCTTATAGCTGTCTGGCTGAGGCAACCAAGATTCACCGGTGGTGTTGAAGCCGTTGGCGGCGCCAACTCCGGCTTCCCAAGGCAGGGTCACGCGGCAGCCGTCGCGGCCAACGCGCTTGCCCTTGGTGCGGAACCAGGTTGGGTCTTGGCGGTACTTGCCGTCTAGTGTGGTGTGTTCTGGAAGGCCAAGCTCTTCACCCTGGTAAAGGTAGGCGCCACCAGGTAGGCCAAGCATGAACGCGGTTGCTGCGCGAGCGCGGCGAAGACCTAGTGCCTGATCTGGTTGGTTGAAGTGGGCACCGATGCCGTCGCCCTGTGGCGGCAGTTCGCCGTCGTTGTAGGCGAAGCGAGTCGCGTGTCGAATCACGTCGTGGTTTGAAAGCACCCAGGTGCTCGGAGCGCCAACGTCGCCGAATGCCTTGAGCGAGCGGTCGATCGAGTTCTTCTGACCCTCTTTACTCCAGGCGGCGAACATGTAGTCGAAGTTGAATGCCTGGTGGTATTCGTCTGGGCGAACCCATTCGGCCATGCGGGTTAGCGGCATGATCCAAGCTTCGCCGGCCATGATGCGGTCGTCGTAGCTGTCCATAACCTTGCGGAACGCCTTGTTGATGGCGTGAACCTCTGGCTGACCCCAGTAAGGGTTCTTGCGCTCTAGCTGTTCAATGGTCAGCTCGTCGTCTGGCTTGGAGCCACCCATCTCGGTCGAGAAGTCTTCGGTGTCTGGCAGGCCGTCACGCTTGATCAGACCGTGTGCCACGTCGATGCGGAAACCCGCAACACCGCGGTCTAGCCAGAAGCGCAGGATGTCTTCGAAGTAGGCAATGACCTTAGGGTTGCGCCAGTTGAAGTCTGGCTGGGTCGAGTCGAAGATGTGTAGGTAGTACTGACCCTTCTTGCCGTTGGCTTCGCGAATGCGAGTCCATGAGGCTCCACCGAAAACCGATGGCCAGTTGTTCGGGTTCTTGCGCTTGAACAGGCCTTTGCCGTCGCGGAAGATGTACATGTCGCGCTCAGGCGAACCTGGGCCAGCCTTTAGGGCAGCCTGAAATAGCTCGTTCTGGTCGCTCGAGTGGTTTGGAACCATGTCCACGATGATGCGAATGCCTTTTGCTTTCGCGGCGGCCAGCATTTCGTCGAAGTCATCGAGGTTTCCGAACAGCGGATCAATCTGCTTGTAGTCGGTGATGTCGTAGCCGGCGTCCTTCTGCGGGCTTTTCATAAATGGTGAGAACCAGATGGCGTCGATGCCCAATTCGACCAAAGAATCGAGGCGAGCGGTTACACCTTTTAGGTCACCCATGCCGTCGCCGTTGCCGTCGGCAAATGAGCGAGGGTAGATCTGATAGATGACGGCAGAGCGCCACCATTCGGCATTTTCTTTGGTGGTGTAAAGGATTTCGCTATTAGACATGTGAAAAGATTACGCCATGACGAATAGCCAAAGTTTGCCTTTAGCGTTACAACCTCATCACGATGG
>JBEDKG010000007.1:0-4047 GCA_041172205.1 Actinomycetota bacterium
GGTTCGGCCTCAGCGTCGTCTAGCTTTGAAGCGAAGAACTTCGCCGCAGCCGCATTGGCCTCCAAAACCCTGGCACGAACTGAAAGTTCAGGACTACCAGCGCCGCCCTCTTCATAGTTCAGCGTGTAGCCGACTCTTGCCGCCAGTTTCTCAACAGCCTCAACGAAATTGAGCGAGTCAATTCGGTTTAGGAATTGGAAGAGGTTTCCGCCTTCTCCGCAACCGAAACAATGCCAAACATTTTTGGTAGCAGAAACGCCAAACGAAGCAGATTTCTCGCCGTGGAAAGGACACAGGCCTTTGAATTCGCCGTTGCCAGAAGCCTTGAGTGCAACATAATCACCGACTACGTCGACTATCGATACTCGTGAAAGAACTTCATCGATATCGGACTGCGGAATGCGTTTAGCCACTAGTTGCCACCGCCTACTAGCTTGGCGTGAAGATTCAACGCGCCTTGGTCGGTAAGACAAGCGACCTGGTCCACGATTACGCGGTGTTTAGAAATGTCGTCGTGAGCCTTCGACCAGGCCAGTGTGCAGTAGCTATCGAGTTCGGCGCCGTTTGCCGCCAAAAGCGCATCGGCAAGCTCAGTTAGCAATTCTCGCTGGCGTTCGTAGTATGGGCGTCTGGATTCGTGAGACATCAGGAATGAGGAGACCAAGCCCTTGAGAACTGCAATTTCCGAACGCACCTCGGCCGGAACAATAACATTGGCGCGATAGCGAGTCAGAAGCCCCGAGTACTCCTCACAGGTTGCATCAACGGTTCGAGACACGAAGGAACCGATAAGTGCGCTGGTGAGGTTCTTTAAATCGCCGTGGGCGTGGTCGGAACCATCGAACACCAATAGCCATTCGTCAAGTTCCTGAAGGCGACTTAGTGCCGAATCAAGTTCCTCCGGGGTTTGAGACGAACCAGCCCAAAGATGCATGTCTGCCAGAAGCTGCCTGCGATATTCTGGATGGCTGATTTCATCCAGTTTGATGAAGCCCTCGACGATTGCGTCTTCGTAATCATGAACCGAATAGGCAACGTCGTCGGCGAAGTCCATAACCTGAGCTTCCATGCTCTTTTGGCGTTCAGGTGCACCAATGCGAAGCCAGTTGAAAACCTCTAGGTCATCGTCGTAAACACCGAACTTCGACGAGTTCGCTCCCCCGCCATCGTCATAAACGCCGTGCTCGCGAGACCAAGGATACTTGCAGGCTGCGTCAAGTGCCGCACGCGTTAGATTGAGTCCGAGCGGCGAGCCGTCCACCGAAAAAACCTTTGGTTCAATGCGAGTTAGCAAACGAAGTGTTTGAGCGTTACCCTCAAATCCTCCAAAATCGGCAGACCAATCGTTCAGAGCCTTCTCACCATTGTGTCCAAACGGAGGATGACCAAGATCGTGTGCGAGACAGGCCATGTCGACCAAGTCTGGATCGATGCCAAGAGTGAGCGCCATTTCTCGACCGATTTGAGCTACTTCGAGCGAGTGGGTCAAGCGCGTTCTAGCAAAATCACCTGAGGTTGGTGAGAGAACCTGCGTTTTGGCACCTAGGCGTCGAAGAGCCGATGAGTGAAGCACTCGTGCTCGATCTCGGCTGAACTCGTTTCGCCTCTGAGTACCACTCCGCTCTTCAGTGAGCATGCGTTCTTCATCGACTAGACCGTAACCAATTGGGGGAAGACTAACCACCTGATACCCCAATCTCGGCCTCGAGCAAGTCCGCACTGGCCTTTGAGTCAAGTGTGCGGGAATTTAGCCAGTTCTCCGGCAATGAACACACTTTGGCGCCACCAAGTCGACCTCGAGGGCCTTCCGCTTCGGCGCCGGGATAAGGCTGGTCGCCATCTAGAGTGGAAAGAATTTCGTCCATGTGTGCCAGCGATTCAACCTGAGCCAAGGCCGCACGGAATTCGCCACCAACCGGATAACCCTTGAAATACCAGGCCACGTGCTTGCGAATGTCTCGGCAAGCGTGCATTTCACTCTCGAAGAACTCGACCAGCAGTTCGGCATGACGTTTGAACGCCTGGCCAACCTGCCCGAGGTTCGGCTGAATCGGGTTGATGGCGGCTTCTGAGCTGGGATCACGCAAATACTCGTCAAACGCCGCCTGAAGGTCGCCGAACAACCAAGGACGACCAAGACACCCACGACCGACCACAACGCCGTCTACGCCGGTTTCACGCATCATTCGAATGGCATCACCGGCAGACCAGATGTCGCCGTTACCCAAAACCTGAACATCTGGAAGCGATTCGCGAAGTGATGCAATAGAGCCCCAGTCGGCGTTACCAGAGTAGTAGTCACTCGCAGTGCGACCGTGTAGTGCAATGGCAGTTACACCTGCATCACGGGCGGTTTTTCCAGCGTCCAAATAAGTAAGGTGCTCAGCGTCGATGCCTTTTCGCATCTTCACAGTTAGCGGAACATCCCCGGCTGCCTTAACCGCAGCATTGACGATTGCACCAAAAAGGTCAGACTTCCAAGGAAGTGCTGCTCCCCCACCCTTGCGGGTAACCTTTGGAACCGGACACCCGAAGTTGAGGTCGATGTGATCGGCTCGGTCTTCCGCAACCAACATGGTTACCGCTTCGGCAATGGTTTTGGGGTCAACACCGTAAAGCTGAACTGAGCGAATGTCTTCGCTCTCGTGGTGACCTACCAACCGTAGTGATTCTTCGGTTCTCTCCACCAAAGCCCTCGAGGTGACCATTTCAGAAACGAACAACCCGCCACCGAATTCACGGCAAAGCCTGCGAAACGCGGTGTTGGTGATTCCAGCCATAGGCGCAAGCACCACGGGAGTTGCAATGGCAATTTTCCCGTATTGAAGTGCTGGCTTTTGGCTGACCTTAGTCACTCTTAGCCGAGAAGTCTCTCGCTCAAGTAGCCGCGAAGCTTGTCTAGCGAAACACGCTCCTGCTGCATGGTGTCGCGCTCGCGGACCGTGACCGCATGGTCTTCAAGAGTTTCAAAGTCCACGGTGATACAGAACGGAGTTCCAATTTCATCCTGGCGACGGTAGCGACGACCGATGGCGCCAGAATCGTCGAAGTCGATGTTCCAGTAACCGCGAAGTTCCTGAGCTAGGTTGCGAGCAACTGGCGACAATTCTTCGTTACGGCTAAGCGGTAGCACTGCAGCCTTGACCGGAGCTAGTCGGTAGTCGAGGCGAAGTACGGTTCGAACATCAACGCCACCCTTGGTGTTTGGCGCTTCGTCTTCCGAGTATGCGTCGACCAGGAAGGCCATCAGCGAACGAGTTAGACCTGCCGCCGGCTCGATAACGTATGGCGTCCAGCGCTCGTTCTTGTTCTGATCGAAGTAGCTCAAATCCGAACCAGACTCACGCGAGTGAGTGGTTAGGTCGAAGTCGGTGCGGTTTGCAATACCTTCTAGCTCACCAAACTCACTTCCAGGGAAGCCGAACTTGTACTCGATGTCCACGGTTCGCTTCGAATAGTGCGAAAGCTTTTCTTTGGCGTGCTCGTAAAGGCGCAAGTTGTCTGGGTTGATTCCCAGATCGGTGTACCAGTTCATGCGCTGTTCGATCCAATAGTCGTGCCACTGTTCGTCGGTGCCTGGTTCGACAAAGAATTCCATTTCCATCTGCTCAAACTCACGAGTGCGGAAAATGAAGTTTCCAGGGGTGATTTCGTTACGGAACGACTTACCGATCTGACCGATACCAAATGGAGGCTTCATGCGAGCAGCGCCAAGCACGTTGGCAAAGTTCACGAAGATACCCTGAGCAGTTTCCGGACGAAGGTAGTGCAAGCCCTCTTCAGCTGCAACAGGACCTAGGAAGGTCTGCAGCAGACCGTTGAAGGCCTTTGGCTCGGTCCAAGAGTCTTTGCCACCACAGTTTGGGCAGGCGATGTCAGCCATGCTTTCTGGGGCGCGACCCTTCTTCTCTTCAAAGGCCTCTTCAAGGTGATCCTGACGGAAGCGCTTGTGACAGCTGGTGCACTCGATTAGCGGGTCTGAGAATTCACGAACGTGACCAGAGGCTTCCCACACCTTACGGGGAAGAATTACCGATGAGTCCAAGC
>JBEDKG010000008.1:0-6291 GCA_041172205.1 Actinomycetota bacterium
CTCGCATCTTCGATTCGGTGTGAATTCCCAAGCACCACAGCGACTTCGCTAACTGGGCTGGCAACCGGCACCCGCTCGGGTGTGCACGGAATCATCGGTTATTCGGTTTACGACCGCACACGTACGCTCCAAAAGAACCTTCTGACCGGATGGGAATCGGCAATCGATGCAGCTAGGTTCAAGACGCAACCCACACTGTCGGAGCTTTCCGAAGAAATAACGATTCGAGTAATCGGTCCCGCAGTTTATGAATCAAGCGGTTTCACTGAACTCACGATGAAGGGCGCCAAGTATTTGGCTGCGGAAACAATCGCGAATCGATTTGAGACCTTAGATGAAGTTCTTAAATCCTCGGACTGCACTGTTACCTACCTTTATGTCCCGGAACTAGACCAAGCCGCGCACAAATTCGGAGTTTCATCGGATCAGTGGCTGCACCTTCTCGAAGAGCTCGACCTGATTGTGAATCGATTTAGCTCAAAGTTGGCAGGCAACGTCGGCGTAATTCTTACCGCTGACCACGGTGTGCTGGATGTTTCGCAATCGAACCACGTCTACCTCGACGAACACTCCTGGTATGAGTCTCAGGTGGAACACACCTCGGGTGATCCTCGTTGCAACTTCGTTTACCTGCGAAACGGCGTCAACGCGCAGGAATTTATTAGCCAAGCGCAGGAGACATTTGGCCAAGCTGCATACGTCTGCACGAATGGCCAGTTGATTGAGGCGGGTTGGGTGGTTGAAGGTTCATCGGCATACTCACCAGATGTGTACCTGATTTGGAACGACGTAAAGGTTGCCTACGACCGGAGATTCTCTAAGCCGCACTATCTCAAGATGATTGGCCAGCATGGCGGGATCTCGGATACCGAAATGCGCATACCGTTAGTTCGGTTGGGGAAGTACTAGAACGCTTCCTCGTCGTCTGATTGAGTTCCACGAACTATTTGGTCCCAAGATGGCATTGGAGCCCTGGACTTCTTCACTTCAGGCGCTGGTTTTACGTCAGGTTCGGCAGGAATCTCAGGTTCTTGCTCGATAAGTTCTTCAGGTTCATCTTCAACCAGTTGGCTTTCCTCGCCAATGTCTTCCGGGAGTAGCTCGACTACCTGTGTGATCTGAACTACTTCCGCGATTGGTTCTTCGGCTGCTTCAGCTGGCACTGCCGGTTCCTCAGGCACAACTTCCAAGGCCTCGGTCTTAGCGCGACGGCTTCTGAAGGCCTCAAGTTTGTCGGCTGTAACCACAGCATCTGAGTTGGCATTTGAAGGATGTTCCGCCGCGACTGTCTTTGCCGTGCTGCGAAGTGGAGAATCAATCTCAGAGCCGGGCTTTGAAAGCGATTGGGCATTCGATGTTTCTGGGGTTAGTTGGTACCGACGAGGATCAAAAGTCCAGGTTGCGGCCCCATCCGAACCATTTAGTGCATACGAGACGGTAACTTCCCAAATTGAATTCTCAGAACGCTTGGCACTCCAGCGAATGTCAGACGCACCCGAGTTATTCAAATTCTGGGTTACTACGTCACCAAAAGGCTTCTTTTCAATCTCATTGAATCGGTCTGCCGGTAATTCGACTCGAATGCTAAGCGCCAGATCCACCATGTGCTGGAGCTCTTCCAGCACCGGATGAGCGAAACGTTCAACAAGTGAAAGGCTGGTTCCGCTGCGTTCGGCAATTTCGGTGATTGATTCGCCTGCACGAATGGCATCTTGAATTTGTCTAGGGGAGAGTGGCTCACCACTTACATCAGGAACTTTGTGTTCCTTGATTGTGCGTAGCAGGGTTTCATCAACAGCAACCGAGAACTGTTCGCCGTCTGCTCCGAGCAGCAGAAGCATGTTGCCTTCTCGCCCAATGGGATTCAATTCGCGCATAAAACCCTCCTGCCAGAAGTTTGCCATCTCCTTTAGGTAAAACTTGGGATTGGGGGAGGTGTGGAATAAAGAACTTTTTTTGGCGGTTTAGGCGTTTTGCGTTTGCGAAATAGTCAAACTTGTTGCACACTGAACGCGCCTAAAGTAAAAGATGATTCACGAAGGGTAGGCAAATGGCCACCGATTACGACGCTCCACGCAAAAACGACGACGATGCGGAGTCGCTTGAAGCGTTAAAGGACCGTCTTCCTGAAAAGTCTTCGGTTAGCTCAGACCTAGACGAGGTTGAGCACCACGGCGAAATTATCGACTCGGACAAACAGGACGAGTTGACCGAAGTTGTGGTAATTCCGCCACAGACCGACGAATTCACCTGTATGGATTGCTTCATCGTGAAGCACAAATCCCAGATGTCCAAGGTCAAGAAGAAGAAGTCCGGTATTGAAGGACCATTCTGCACCGAGTGTGCAGACTAACTAGCCGTTTATTAGTGCCGCGAGCTTTGCCGGGTTTCTGGTACTGACTAGCCAATAAGGCGTTGGGTCCTTTGGATCGAGCACCTCGATTTTTACAAGCCCCTTCACGCTTGCTTGAATCGCAAGCCAAGCTCTAGCGTCAAGTTCTGGTCCAAGAGTGCTGAAAATCTCGGATTTCGGGATCACGGTTGCCTTCCCAAGCGCACTCAATTCGATGGTCGCACCTTTGGCTGTAAAAGTTGTGTCGGTGAGGACAACATTTGGTGCTGAGCTGAGGATGAGACCGATAAAGGCCAAAGTGATCAGCAGCGCAACCGGTAGAGCCAGGGTCGCATCGATTGGAAGCATCACGGCAAATACGCTAGGAAAAAGTAGAAGTGGAAGCACCAGATTTAGGGCGCTTGGCAACACTCGTTCACGGAAAACAATCACACTTTTAGACTACGCTCTAACCATGAGCGAATCAGTACAAGTGCTAATTGTTGCCGAACCAGAGCTAATGCCCGCCTACGCACAGCCAGGCGATGCCGGCTGTGACCTTCGTGCTTCCGAGGCAACAGTTGTGCCTGCCAGAGGCCGAGTTTTGGTGAAAACCGGTGTTTCTATTGCTCTTCCTGAGGGTTATGTGGGCTTAGTTCACCCGCGTTCAGGTCTCGCAGCAAAACACGGAATTACTGTCCTTAATACCCCAGGCACCATCGACGCCGGTTACCGTGGGGAGCTCATGGTTACCCTTTACAACAGCACCGACGTAGATTTCCCAGTTGCCCGACTCGATCGTATTGCCCAGCTGGTAATCCAGGAATTTGCTAAGGCTCAGTTCATTCAGGTGGACTCACTTCCCGAATCGCACCGAGGGGAAGCGGGCTTCGGTTCAACCGGAGTGAAGTAATGTCCGATCTCACGTCCACCGACCTGACCGGTCCTCACGATTCCTCGGAAGTAACCTCAACCCTCGGCTACCTTTCTTTCGGAAGCATCCTCATGCCCACAATCGAAGGCGTTTCGGTTCGTGTCGAAGTGGATGAAGCTACCAATGCAATCCTTGCCGTCAGTTTCGAACACCAGGGTTCGGTCCTGCAGGTTTCGGTATTTTCTGCAGCAAAGAGTGAGGAACTCTGGCCTGAAATTTACGGTCAACTAATCGAAACCATTACTGCCAGTGGTGGCTCTGTAGCCGAAACCGTTGGTGGGCTTGGTAAGCAGCTAGACGCCGTTATCGTTACTGAAGGTTCGAAGCGTGAAGTTAGGTTTATTGGCTTCGACGGACCACGCTGGTTCCTTCGTGGTGCCATCACCGGACCTGCGCTAACAGACGCAAACGCTGCCCTAAACATGGAAGACATCTTCCGCTCGTTGGTTATTGAGCGAGGAAACTCGCCTCTGCCACCGCGAGAGCCGCTTCCGCTGAAAGTCCCAGACGGGAATTTCGTTCCGCCAAAGTTTGGGATTTAGTTGTCGACAGAAAAAAAGACTGGCGAGAACTCCAAAGACTTGCTGGCCACTCTTGGCGGCCCAATCGGAATTCTCGAATCGCTAGTTCCTGGAACGGTTTACGTTTCGATCTTTTCCTTGACATTCAATGTCCTGCTCGCTGCCAGTATCGCGGGCGGAATCGCATTGGTATTTGCGATCATTCAGATTGTTAGAAAACGACCGCTTACCCAAGTCTTTGCAGGATTGGTTGGATTAGGTATTTCGATTTACCTTCCACTTCGTGACGGTCTTTCAAATACGCATGCCGCCGATTATTTTGTTCCAGGGCTACTAACGAATGTCGCCTATGCTCTGGCATTTGCTATCTCACTATTAGTCAAAAAGCCATTGGCCGCAATTGCGCTCAGTTTTCTAAGCTCAAACGCAAAAGCTTGGAAGACGGATCGGCAAATTTATAAGCGCTACTACTGGATTACGGTGATGTGGTGTGCCATGTTCTTGACAAGACTCATCATTGAAGTGCCGCTGTATCTTGCCAATCAGGTGGCGGCTCTTGGGGTTGCCAAATTAGTCTTGGGCACACCTTTCTATGCACTGATAGTTTGGTTTAGCTGGTTGATGGCTAGAGGTAGCCTGTCTAAGTCCAAGTAATGGTAGTTTTTATCCTGACAGGGTTGTTTTAGTAGGAGTAAGTATGTCCAAGGTAAATAGTTTTCAAGCTGCCGACAAGCTAAAAGTCGGCGACAAAGAGTATCGATACTTTCGACTAGACAAACTGGACGCACCAAAGCTCCCTTACAGCCTCAAGATTCTGCTTGAGAACCTTCTCCGCACCGAGGATGGCGCAAACGTCACCGCCGAGCAGATTAAGGCTTTGGCAAACTGGGACCCAACTGCCGAGCCAGACACCGAAATTCAGTTCACGCCAGCTCGTGTGATCATGCAGGACTTCACCGGTGTTCCTTGTATCGTCGACCTAGCCACCATGCGTGAAGCGGTTTCTGCTCTTGGCGGCGACCCTAAGAAGATCAACCCGCTTGCTCCAGCAGAAATGGTTATTGACCACTCGGTAATCATCGATGTTGCTGGTTCACCTGAAGCTTTCGAGAAGAACGTTGAGTTGGAATACCAGCGCAACGGTGAGCGCTACCAATTCCTTCGTTGGGGTCAGACCGCGTTCGACAACTTCAAGGTGGTACCTCCAGGCACCGGTATCGTCCACCAGGTAAACATTGAATACCTAGCTCGTACCGTTATGGCTCGCGATGTAAATGGCGAACTCCAGGCTTACCCAGACAGCTGTGTTGGAACCGACTCGCACACCACCATGGTCAACGGTCTTGGTGTTCTTGGCTGGGGTGTCGGTGGAATTGAAGCCGAGGCTGCCATGCTTGGTCAACCTGTTTCGATGCTGATTCCACGCGTCGTCGGTTTCAAGCTAACCGGATCGATTCCAACCGGAGTTACCGCAACCGATGTGGTGCTCACGATCACCGAGCAGCTCCGCAAGCACGGAGTAGTTGGCAAGTTCGTTGAGTTCTACGGCGCCGGAGTTTCTTCGGTTCCTCTAGCAAACCGCGCAACTATTGGAAACATGAGCCCAGAGTTTGGTTCAACCGTTGCCATTTTCCCAATCGACGAAGTCACTTTGGACTATCTACGTATCACCGGTCGCAGCGACGAAGAAGTTGCACTTGTTGAGGCCTACACCAAGGCTCAGGGCCTTTGGCACGATCCAAGCATCGAACCTGTTTACAGCGAATATCTTGAGCTTGACCTCAGCACTGTAAAGACCTCGATTGCTGGTCCTAAGCGCCCTCAGGACCGAATTGAACTTTCAAAAGCTAAGACTGCGTTCAACGAGGTTCTTCCTAGCTACACGAGTCAGGCTTCAAAGCCAAGCGCGGTTGAGGGCAAGGACTACACGATTGACAACGGTTATGTCACCATCGCCTCAATCACGTCGTGTACTAACACCTCAAACCCTTCAGTTATGTTGGCAGCCGGTCTCGTTGCTCGTAATGCTGTTGCTAAGGGCCTAAAGGCGAAGCCTTGGGTTAAGACTTCGTTGGCTCCAGGTTCAAAAGTTGTAACCGATTACTACGAAAAGGCTGGTCTAACCGACGACCTTGACGCTCTTGGTTTCAACCTTGTCGGCTATGGCTGTGCCACCTGTATCGGAAACTCGGGTCCTCTAGACGAGCACATTTCGTCGTCGATTCAGACCAACGACCTAGCAGTTACCGCTGTTCTATCGGGTAACCGAAACTTCGAAGGTCGCATTAGCCCAGACGTGAAGATGAACTACTTGGCTTCGCCACCGCTGGTTATTGCTTACGCACTAGCTGGAACCATGAACTTCGACTTCGAGTCGGACGCCCTCGGTCAGGACAAAGATGGCAACGATGTCTTCCTAAAGGACATCTGGCCTTCGGCTGAAGAAGTTCAGCAGACGATTGATTCTTCAATCAATTCGTCGATGTTCAAAAACCAGTACGGCA
>JBEDKG010000009.1:0-4323 GCA_041172205.1 Actinomycetota bacterium
CTCACTTGAGCGACCACCGAAAACGAGAGCTACGCGAAGTTTTTTACTCACTGGTTGGTTCGTCCGTTTCGTGGGTCAGGGTTGGAGCGATGTCCTTAGGTTCCATGCGACCCTCCATTACGGCGAGCACCTGCTCAACGATTGGCATGCGCACGCCCTTGACTTCGGCAAGCTTCAAGATCGGGGCAACCGAGGCTAGACCTTCGGCCGTTTGGCTGAGGCGCTTGGTTACTTCGCGCAGGGTGTAACCTTTGCCGAGCATTTCGCCGGCCTTGTGGTTACGGCTGAGCGGAGACTCGGACGTGGCAATGAGGTCGCCGAGACCGGCAAGGCCAACCATGGTTTTCTTTTTGGCGCCGTAGGCACGGGCGAAGCGCGAGATTTCGGCAAGGCCGCGGGTCATGATTGAGGCCTTGGTGTTTTCGCCATAGCCAACGCCGTTGACGATACCGATGGCAACCGCGATGAGGTTCTTCAGGATTCCACCGAACTCGGTGCCGATTACGTCCTTGTTGGTGAAGGTGGTGAAGTAGTCGTTGCTAGCTGCTGTTGCTACCGCGCGTGCGGCTTCCTTGCTGGTGCTGGCTGCAACGGAAGCGGTTGGCTGTTCCTGAGCGATTTCGAGGCTTAGGTTTGGGCCAGAAACTACCACGATGCGATCGGCATCAATGTTGCCAGCCTGCTCGATTACCTCGCTCATGCGAAGACCAGATTCCTTCTCAACACCCTTCATGAGGCTGACCAGGACGGCGTTCTTTGGAATTTCGCTACCCCACTCGGCAAGGTTGGCGCGGAGCGACTGAGCTGGCACGGCAAGGTAAACCTGCTCGGCATCTTTCATTGCTTCGGCAGGTTCGAAAACTGCCTTGAGCGACTTTGGTAGTTTGATACCCGGCAGGTAGTCACCGTTGCGGTGCTGGGTGTTGATTTCTTCCACGACGTCGTCGCGGCGAGCCCAGATGGTTACGTCGTTGCCGGCGTCGGCCAAAATCTTGGCAAAGGTGGTGCCCCAAGAACCGGCGCCCATTACTGCTACTTTGGCCATTACTTCTTTCCGTCCTTGTTGAAATTGCCGAACTGGCTTTGACCGTGTGCGGCTGGGTCGTAAAGCTCTTTTGGTGCTTTGGCACCGCGAAGGATTTCAACCTGCTTGGTGATTGCCTTCATCACAATCGTGGTTGCGGTCTTTAGCTCTTCGGTTGAGAGCTGGCGTCCTTGGAATTCCGATAGGTCGATTTGGTCGCCTATTTGAACGCGAACCTTATGCCACGGTTTTGGTCGAAGTTTCTTGGTGTAGGTCGGGAGCACAACTTCGCTACCCCACTGCCCTACTGCGTAGATTGGCACGCCGGCTTGAATTGCCATGCGAACCGAACCGGTCTTTCCACGCATTGGCCAACCGTTTGGTTCGCGGGTCAGGGTGCCCTCAGGGAAGATGGTGATCACGTGGCCGGCGTCTAGGAACTTGTAGGCGGCGTCCATTGGTTCAACGTTGCGGCGACCGTTGCGGTAAACCGGAACCTGGCCGGCAGCGGTCAAGATTGCCCCAAGCACTGGAACCTTGAACAAGGCGCCCTTGGCTAGGAAGTGTGGGCCACGCTTGAGCCCGAAGAAGGTTGCATAGGCAACCGCGAGTGGGTCCAGGTGAGTTACGTGGTTGAAGACCAGGATGTAGGCGCCAGTTTTTGGAAGCTTTTCCTTACCGATAACCTTCACCTGGAACAACAGGTGCAGCAGCCCACCAAGAAGATAGGCCACCAGGCTCATCACGAATGGACGATTGGCCTTGTTGACCTTCGGCATTTTGAACTCATCGTTCTTTGCCATGATTATTCGCTGTACTCGAAGTCTGCGCCGAGCGCGGTGAGCTTGTCGAGGAAGTGCTCGTAGCCTCGCGAAATTAGCTGAACGTTGGTGACGTTGGAGACACCTTCGGCTGCCAGTGCTGCAACCATGTGACTGAAGCCACCGCGGAGGTCTGGCACGCGAATGTCGGCGCCGGTTAGCTTAGCTGGGCCGTTGATGACTGCCGAGTGATAGAAATTACGCTGACCGAAACGGCAAGGGGTTCCGCCGAGGCACTCGCGATAAATCTGAATCTGCGCGCCCATCTGAACCAGTGCGTCGGTGAATCCAAAGCGGTTTTCGTAAACGGTTTCGTGAATGATCGAAAGTCCGTGCGCCTGGGTAAGCGCAACCACCAGTGGTTGCTGCCAGTCGGTCATGAAACCAGGGTGAACATCGGTTTCCAAAACCACTGGGCTCAGTTCGCCGCCAGGGTGATAGAAGCGGATGCCGTCGTCTTCAATTTCGAAGGCGCCGCCAACTTTGCGGAAAACGTTTAGGAACGCGGTCATCTCCTGCTGACGAGCACCGCCAACAAAGATGTCGCCGTTGGTTGCCAGTGCGGCACAAGCCCAAGAGGCAGCCTCGTTGCGGTCGAACAAAGCGCGGTGGGTGTAGCCGCGAAGTTCTTTGACGCCTTCGATGCGAATCACGCGGTCGGTATCAACCGAGATGATTGCACCCATCTTCTGCAAGATGGCGATGAGGTCCATGATCTCTGGCTCAATGGCTGCGCCAGAAAGTTCGGTCAGGCCTTCGGCACGAGTTGCGGTGAGCAGAACCTGCTCGGTAGCTCCAACGCTCGGGTAAGGAAGGCTGATTTTTGCGCCCTTCAAACCCTTTGGAGCCGAAAGACGAGTACCGTTCGGAAGTTCTTCAATGACTGCGCCGAAGTTTCTAAGAACCTCGAAGTGGTAGTCGATCGGGCGGTCGCCGATGTGGCAGCCACCTAGGCCCGGGATGAACGCTTCGCCGAGACGGTGAAGTAGCGGACCACAGAACAAAATTGGAATTCGCGAGGAACCTGCGTGTGCGTCGATGTCGACCATGCGAGCCGAAGCAACTTCGCTCGGGTCGAGGTGCATCACGCCGTCTTCGCTGTGGGTAATGGCAACGCCGTGAAGCTGAAGCAAACGCGAAACGATGTCTACGTCGGAGATAAATGGAACGTCTTTTAGGACGCTCGGGGTTTCACCCAGAAGCGCTGCCACCATGGCCTTGGTTACCAGGTTCTTGGCACCCTTGACGTCAACTCGACCGTTTAGTGGCTTGCCACCACGTACTGTGATCTGACTCATTTAGGCTCCTTTGGCTGGCAGTGTCTTCGGACGCCAAGGCTCTCGTCGGGCCTCGAAGTCGGTGATCGACTGCTCATCTCGAAGGGTCAGACCAATGTCGTCGAGCCCTTCAAGTAGACGCCACCTAGTATATTCGTCAATCTCAAACTTGACCGTAAGGTCGCCTACGGTAACTTCGCGGTTCACCAGGTCAACCTTGGCCTCAAGCCCAGGGTTGGCCTCGAGTGCCTGCCAGATGGTTTCGGTTTCAGCATCGGAAATGACGCCGGTCACCAAACCCTGCTTGCCAGAGTTGCCGCGGAAGATGTCGGCAAACTTCGAAGAGAAGACAGCCTTGAAGCCGTAGTCGCGAAGCGCCCAAACCGCGTGCTCGCGGCTCGAGCCGGTACCGAAGTCAGGGCCGGCAAAAAGCACCGAACCGTTGGCGAAAGCCGGCTGGTTCAAAACAAAATCTGGGTCGCTTCGCCAGGCTGAGAAGAGTGCGTCGTCGTAGCCGGTTTTGGTGATGCGCTTTAGGTACACCGCAGGGATGATCTGGTCGGTGTCAACATTGCTTCGACGAAGTGGAACCGCGACGCCAGAATAAACTTCAAACTTTTCCATTAGTTGGCGTCCTCCAGGTCGGATGGGCTTGAGAGGGTTCCGCGAATGGCGGTGGCTGCGGCAACCAGCGGCGAAACCAGGTGGGTTCTAGCGCCCTTACCCTGGCGGCCTTCAAAGTTACGGTTCGAGGTAGAAGCCGCGCGCTCGCCCGGAGCTAGCTGGTCTGGGTTCATACCGAGACACATCGAGCAACCGGCAAAACGCCATTCGGCGCCGAAGTCTTTGAATACCTGGTCGAGGCCTTCAGCCTCGGCCTCGATGCGAACGCGGGCAGAACCCGGCACGACCAACATGCGAATGTGCTCGGCTTTTTTGCGACCCTTGATCACTGCGGCTGCGGCCCGAAGGTCTTCGATGCGGCTGTTGGTGCAAGAACCAAGGAACACGGTGTCAACCTTGATCGACTTCATTGGGGTTCCTGCGGTTAGGTCCATGTACTCAAGTGCGCGCTCGGCGGCGGCACGTTCGTTCGGGTCGTCAAACTCGGTTGGGCTTGGAACTTTGTCCAGAAGCGAAACACCCTGACCAGGGTTGGTTCCCCAGGTGACGAATGGGTCTAGGTGGTCGGCGTCGATGA
>JBEDKG010000010.1:0-5126 GCA_041172205.1 Actinomycetota bacterium
TCCTTCCGGTAATAGTTGGTTTACTCATTCTGGTGGTCCCAGGTATAGCTGGCCTAGGCGCGTCCTCAAACTCGGCGCCAGCCGAACCAAGTCAGCTATTAGCGATGCTTGTGATCGGCTCGGCATTTATGGGCGCCTCGGTATCGATTCGCGACTTGGTGGGGGAGCGTCCAATCTATCTGCGCGAGCGCGCCGTTGGATTATCGATTTCGGCTTATCTCGGGTCGAAGCTCTTGGTGTTTGGCCTGTTCTCGTGGTTCATGGCCGGAATGCTCACCTACGTAACGTTGCTGGCCAAGCCAGCTCCGATTCAAGCGGTGTATTTTGATTCGCCCGCATTAGAACTGTTCTTCTCCCTTGGACTAACCGCTATGGCGTCACTGGTGACTGGCTTGCTGCTTTCGTCATTGGTGAAATCCAGCGAACAGGTGATGCCTCTCTTCGTGGTGTTCATCATGGCGCAACTGGTTCTAAATGGTGGACTACTGCAAATCACTGCCGGCAGCCTGATTGATGCCCTCTCGGTTTTGGTGATTGCGCGTTGGGGTTTCGCGATGGCTGCCAGCTCGGTGAACCTTGCGGCTATCTCACCTAGCCTCGACGAAGACCCGCTCTGGGTTCACGATCTTGCCACCTGGGCTAACTCGGCGGGCTTCCTAATCGGCACGGCGGTAATCATTGTTACCCTCACCAGAATTCGTTTAGAGGGGAAGTATGACCGATGAACGATAACCGCGGTATGTCTATCCAACAGGCGCGTGCCCTTGCTAACGACCCAAAAACATCAGCTGGAATCATGGTTCGACTGGCTAACGGTTACCCGGAAGTTTGGTCGGAGTTGCTTGCAAACCCTTCGCTTCCAAACGACCTCAGGGACTGGATCGGTAAGGCTCAGAACGCTCCTGTGGTTTCAGTGCCTGTTGCAGCCGCACCGAAATCAACCAAGGAAGTCTCACGTGGCCGAAAGCGCCAGGGACGCTTCGTTCGCACCATCGGGCTCCTGATTGTTCCGGTGCTCACAGTTACCGGACTGTGGCAAGCGGTTGAATATTTGCAAAAGCATCGCCCGCCGGTTGGTGTGGTCACCATGCAAACTCTCGACGGCGTTGATGGTAGCCCAGCTTGGCAGCACGACCTTGCCTCAGGGGAAAACAGCGACTGCACTCAGTACTCTTTCGGTACCGTTCAGCAGAACCAGGTCGTGGTACTCACCCAAAACGACATCGCCAAGTCTGATTGCGAAAAGCGCAAAGGTATTGCCAGCACACTTGAACTCGTTGATTTATCCGACGGTCACAGCATTTGGAAGATTGACCTCGCTCGCGAACTCGACTGGACCGACAAGTGGCACAAACAGTTGGTGGAAGTGCCAGGGTTGAACGAAATCTTGGTTAAGTTCACCGATGTCAACGGTTCAGATGCCGGTGGAAATACCAAGTCCATCGACAAAGACGATGACCGCAAAATGAAGACGATCGTTCCATACAACCGACTCAACGGGTTGATTACCGACCCGGTGATCGCCAAGAGTAATTCGCAGCCGATTATGCAGGCGCCGGTATTGCAGGTCTTGGCCATCCCTGGGAACCTAAAGTCTGTTTTGGTCATGACTAACGGTGCTAAAAAAGACTTCCGGTACGCCAAGTACCGTTCAAAGCGTTTCAGTTCACCTCGTTGGACTATTGAGTCCGACCTTCGCCCGGTCGGTGGAACTCCGATCATCGCTCAGAAATTGGTGCTTGGTCGTGTTGAAGGGGATACCCCAACTGCAATCAGTCTTTCATCTGGAAAGTTCGTCACCTGGAATGGTCACGCTGAATCAAAGCTCTACAAAATCGGTAACCAAGCCATTGAAGTGCTCGGCGACGGCGTCTCCGAAAAGGCAACCAACATCGAATCGCAGGGCGGCATCGACGGTCACGACATCACCATCAATGGAATTGACGGACGTGGAAACACCACCTGGAGCATAAAAGGTAAGGGTTACGCCATCAGCCGCGACGACAGCGTAACCAACCCACGCAATCGTGCCTGGTACCAGCGATTGTTCCTAGTCGATGGCAAAAACAATCAATACGTTTCACTCGTCGACCCAAGCAATGGGTTTTCGGTTTGGCGCACCAAAATCTCTAAAGAGCGTTTTGAAATTTCCAGGACGACTTCTGGCGACCGCGTTGCCGTTTACCTTTATAAGCGCACTCAGCTGGAAAGTAAGAGTTTCGCCATGTTGAATCTTGTTGACGGAAGCGAGTCGGCACCGATGACCATTTCGAGTAAAGCTGTGCGAGTCGACGGAGCCACCTCCGCTTACTCAATTTTGGTTGACGAACCGGATCGCGCCGAAATCATTAAGAATGCTGAAAAGGGTAAGGTCGCTTCCTTGAGCAGAGACGATAACTCGGATAAGTCCCGAGTGTGTGTACAAGGAATCGATAATGCAGGCTCAAGTTTGTCTTGGAAGTTCACCTGTAATGGAAATCAGCACGCACTTCGCGCTGGTGGTGCTTGGATCCTTCTGGACCTAACTCCTGGCGTTGAAAAATTCTGGCCGATGAAAGCGAGCAAATAATGGTTAGTCGTTTGCCGATTATGCCTCCGGAAATTTCGGGGCTTACCTACATTGCACCTCTGGGTCGCGGTGGTTTTGCCGACGTCTTTTTATACAAGCAGTCAATGCCTAGCCGCGAAGTGGCCGTAAAGGTTTTCGTGAAGAAGTTCCAGGCCAACACCGCTTCTGCCGTTTCATTCTTGGCGGAGGCAAACAACCTTGCAAAGCTCGGAAGTCACCCAAATATCGTGAACATTTGGGATGCCAACATTTCCCGTGAAGGTAACTCCTACATCTCTATGGAGTATTGCCCAACTTCACTTGGTAAGTCTTGGCGTCAGTCGCCGCTTGGGCTATCGGAAGTTCTCGACATCGGAGTGCAGATCGCCTGCGCACTGGAAACCGTGCACCGAGCCGGCTTGTTACACCGTGACATTAAGCCGTCCAACATTCTGATCAACGCATTCGGCACCCCAGTGCTTTCCGACTTTGGAATTGCCGGCGAGATTTCTTCACAAGACACCACCGACCAGGTCGCTATGTCACTGCCATGGAGCTCGCCAGAGGTGGTTGCCATGCAAACACTTGGCACTGTGGCTTCAGACGTTTGGTCGCTAGGAGCAACTCTTTACTCTCTGCTCGCGGGTCGAACTCCGTTTGAAGTGGACGATCCTCGGCAGAATGAAAATGAAAAACTGAAGAGTCGAATCCTCAAAGCTATCTACACCCCGATTGCCAGAGGTGGAATGCCGCGCATTGTGGAAGAAGTCCTGAACAAGGCGATGGCCAAGCACCCGAAAGACCGTTACGGTTCAATGCAGGAATTTGCCATGGCCCTAAATGAGGTTCAGGCAGCACTGCAGTTCATGGTTACCCGACTCAGCATTTCCATGAATGCCGTTGAGAGCGATTCGACCACAGAGAAATATCCTTGCGGTCACCCGAAAATCTCACTGGCTGGCGTCGATGTGGGTGTTTACGTTCAGCCGACCACCGGTCGCAGAGGTGCAAAAAAAGTTCCGCTCGATGACGATCAGTGTCCTCGTTGCGCAAGCGCCGACAGCTTTGTTCCAGCCAAGAAGCGTCTGAGCGTTAGCCCACTAACCCTGATTATCGGTGGGGCAGTGGTCTTGGGATTCATCGCTACCATCCTTACCCTGCAGGCGACTGGAAGGATTTAGTTTGAGTTTCCTTCGTGGTTCACGCTCGACACGGCTGCCTAGCGGCCGTGTTTTGCAGTTGACCGCGATTGTCGCGCTCATCGGCCTGTTGATTGGTTTGGCCATCAACGCCAACGGTTTCGATGTGAAAAATGTGAACCTTACGAATCACAACATTTGGATTCTGCAGAAGGTAAACCCGAAAACTAAAAATCAAGACGAGGGTCGCTACGCTCGCGTAAACACCCAGGTCAATGAGCTTGGACTTAAGAATTCGGTAAAGAAGCCGGCCGATATTCTTCAGTCGCTGGCCGGATCGCTTCTGTTTAACCGTGAACCTTCTTTCATCAATATTTCTTCGGCTTCACCGGTAGATTTCAATGCCGATACCGAGGGTGTCATTTCGCTTCCATCGGCGGCGCTCTCATCGGAAATGAACTTTGGGGTATCAGCACTGGTTGATTCCACTCGCACCCTTCGGGTTTCGGTTTTCAACGGGAGCATTTACCCGGCTCCGGTCGAAGTTAAGCTCCCGAACGGGGTTTCTAAGACCTACGGCTTCGATGCGGTTGCGGTATCGGTTAAGGGAATTGTTTTCGCCTTCTCAACAACCGATGGTTCGATTCGAAAGTACGATCCAGCTAAACAGGAATGGCTTGATTTCAAAGAACAAGTGACCGGCACCAGGCCGAACACGTTCCAGTTGGCATCAATTGGTAATCACTGGGCGCTGCTGGAAGTCGAATCGTCGAAGCTTTGGGTTCAGGGTAGTGCGGACTCTGAAACCGTGGCCGATGGCTCTTACCTTCAGCGTTCCGGAACCGGCTCGAACGTTTATCTGAGTTCGCTTACCGGTCTTCAGGTTTTTGATACCGGTTCACGCCAGGTGGCAACCGCTCAAGACGTTGCTGGTGCATTGGAAACATCACGTCCTATCGAATTTGGGTCATCGGTGTTTGCATCGTGGCTGTCGAGTGATCGCGGATGGTTCTACGATTCTTTGCGACCTGCACTTCAACCGCTGAACTTCAACAACAAAATTTTGGACGCAACGCAACTTCAGAAACCAACTACAGACTTGAACCTGGTTTCCAACGGCGAATCTGCGATTATCAACGAAACCTACAGTGGCTGGGCTTGGTCGCTTCCGAGCGGTGAGTTGGTTTCCGGTAGTCAAAACTGGGACGGCGACCCTCCGCCGGTAAAGAATTGTGAAAGCGATTGCCCGCCACCAGACCAAATTCCTCCGCGCCCAAAGGATGACTCGTTTGGCGTTCGTGCTGGTCAGTTGATTTCGCTTCCAGTTTTGATCAACGACAGCGACACCAATCTCGGTGACGTCATAACCATCGACCCCGAGTCCGTGAAGGGTCTCGACCCAGGCTTTGGTGAGGTGCGAACCAGCTCCAATGAGCAGA
>JBEDKG010000011.1:0-3345 GCA_041172205.1 Actinomycetota bacterium
GCAAGGTTTACCGACCAGAACCAAGCTGGTTCCTGATTCCATGAGCTAAAGCCCCAGCCGAAGGTGGTGCTGAACGACATGATCAGCGTTAGCAGCATTGCGCTGGAGAAAACTGCCAAGAAGTTACTGAGCAGAATTGAGAACTTTTTGGTTTTAAATGCACCGAAACCGGCGATTGCGCCAAGAGCTAGCTCTAATGTTGACCATCCGTAAACGTTCCAACTCGCTAGGTTTTGAGAAACAAAAACCGATGCGGCAACCAGCACCATGAATCCAGCAGCAACAATTAGCCACTGGGTTACTGAAAGCTTCGGAGTTTCGCGTTTCGGTTTCTCTGGTCTTGCCGGAACCGCAGGAGTCACAACTGCCGGCATCGCGTTTGAGGTGTTGAACGCTGCCATCTCCCGAACTAAAGAGCCAAGCCTGGTTTGAGTTTCAGTCAGCTCGGTCTGAAGTTTTGTGAACGAGCGCAATTCGCTCGGCTGGTATTTGTTGCCACACTCGCAGGTGACCATTTCTTGGTCTGCTAGTTGACCTTCTGTGAAGGTGTGCGTGCAAAACGGTGATCCGTACATTTGGCGTCCCCCTTGCCTAATAAAACGGTTATTTAGATTTGTATCAGAGGTTTTCAGTATTTTTCGCCATGTTAATCAAAAATTTATGCGCAATTCTGAACATAACCCGAGTTCGATTTCAAGTAAGTAAGGTTGTATTTATGGCTAAAGCGACCTTCAATCCAAAGCGACTCTTGGTTGTTCACGCGCACCCGGACGACGAGAGCTTGTTTACCGGACACATTCTTGCCAGTGCAGTTGCAAGTGGTGCTGAAGTTATGGTCCTGACTCTTACGCGCGGTGAGCGTGGCCGCATGAAACTTGAAGAACTCAAATCCCTCGACGGAAATTTGCCTTCGATGGGCGCTTTCCGCGCGAATGAACTGCGCAATGCTTTAGCCGCACTGGGAGTGAAGCACTTCAAATTTGCTGGTACTCGCGCTTACCTAGACTCAGGTTTCCGCATCAACGCCTTCGGAAAGCCAACCAAGGTAAAGAACCTGGACGAGCTTTCGCTTTCAGCTGTAAACGTTGCGGTCGTAGCAGATGACATTTATGCGACCATCCAAGACTTTCGACCAGATGCCGTAGTCACCTACAACCGCAAGGGTGGGTTCGGGCACCCAGATCATAAAATGGCGCACGAAGGTGCTGCTATGGCACTTAGGCGAATCGCTAAAGAAAATGGTCGCAAGGCTCCGGAGTTTTGGACGATCGCGGAAAAGGGCGAGCGAGCAGACGTGCTAATTGGAAACGCCAAGACCGCCGCGGCTAAGAAAGAAGCCCTTTCGGCACACGCCAGCCAAGTTTCGGTAGGTGCTGAAACCTATTCAATTGCTGCAGGTAAAGAAGTTCGTTACGAGGAGCAAGAAGGTTTGCGTAAAGCTTCGATTCGTCCACTGCGTTGGTTGAAGCCGGCGCTGATTGCCATCTGGTCTTTGCCGCTAGGCGTCATGGTTGGTTTGGTTGGAACCATGATTCACGGCATTCGAGCTTCAAACGCTGAGCACTGGCCATTCGGACTTTGGATTGCACTCGGCATGACTTTCGCTTTGGCGCTTTCCCTTCGACTACTGCGTAATTCCCGTGGAGCTCTGTACCTAATGACCCTCTCGCTCTGGGGCACACTGCTATGGCTCTCACAGCGTCACGGTGGTGGCTCGGTAGCCATCCTCGGAAACGACGTTGGCACCTATTGGGTTTACGGTTCGCTAATCGCTTGCGCACTGGTAATCCTATTTCCGCGAATTCGTCCTGGTGTCTGGCGCAAGAACGCCTCCGGTCACCGTTAAAATTTAGAAAAGCCCAAAGGAGAAACAGTGACTTACGTAATCGCTCTGCCATGTGTGGACGTGAAGGATAAAGCCTGTATCGAAGAGTGTCCGGTTGACTGCATTTACGAAGGCGACCGCATGCTTTACATCCACCCAGACGAGTGCGTTGACTGCGGTGCTTGCGAGCCAGTTTGCCCAGTTGAGGCAATCTACTACGAGGACGACCTGCCATCACAGTGGTCTGAGTACTATAAGGCAAACGTCGAATTCTTCGAGACCATTGGTTCTCCGGGTGGAGCTGCCAAAATGGGCAAGGTTCCTGGCGACCACGCGGTAATCACCGCGCTTCCGCCTCAGGTCTAAGCAACTCGTGTTCAACCGCCTACCGGAATATCCTTGGGAGAGCCTAAAGCCCTACGCGGCTAAGGCCGCCGAGCATCCTGGTGGCAAGGTTGATCTTTCAGTTGGTTCCCCGGTAGACCCAACTCCACAGGTAATTCAAGATGCTCTAGATTCGGCATCGAACTCACCTGGCTACCCATCCACCGCCGGTTCACTCGAATTTCGCCAAGCGGTCGTCGACTGGTTCGCAGATCGTCGCGGTGTAGCAGGCTTAGATGTTGCTCAGGTTATGCCGACTATCGGTTCGAAAGAGCTGATCAGCTGGCTACCTTTGCTAATGGGTCTAGGTCCTGGCGATGTTGTGGTTCAGCCAACCGTTGCCTACACCGCCTATGTGGTTGGCGCGGCTCTTTGTGGAGCAGAAATAATTTCCGAAGACGACCCGGCAAAGTGGCCTGCGAACACCAAATTGGTTTGGTTGAATTCACCTGGCAATCCAGACGGTCGTGTACTTTCAAAAGCTGAGCTTCGTGCAGCGGTTGTTCGTGGCCGCGAGCTTGGAGCCTTGGTTGCATCCGACGAATGTTATGCCGAGCTGGGCTGGGGAGAATGGGAAGGCAAAACAACTCCTTGCATTCTCGACCCGGAGGTTTGCGGAGACAGCCACGACGGCGTGCTCGCGGTTTACTCGCTTTCCAAGCAGAGCAACATGGCAGGTTATCGTGCGGCATTTGCGGCTGGTTCGGCTTCACTAATCAAGGGTCTTGTTAACCTGCGCATGCACTCGGGGTTGAACACTCCTGAGCCTGCGCAGAAGGCCATGATTGCAGCCCTTGGTGACCACTCACATGTGTCGGCTCAAAAGGCGATTTACCGCGCTCGCCGCGAAGAATTACTTTCGGCTGTTCAGGATTACGGCTTTACCGTAGCCGACAGCGAGGCTGGCCTCTACCTTTGGGCAACGCTTGGCGAAGACTGCTGGAAAACCGTTGAGCGAATGGCGGAACTTGGCATAGTCGTAGTTCCAGGAGCCTTTTATGTTTTGGGGGAGAGCCAGTATGTGCGCTTCTCAATTACCGCAACCGATGCCGACATTGCTGAGGGTGCTAGGCGCCTTCGTAATGCCCTAGGCTTTACCAAGTAGAAGAACCAGGGAGAAAAGTTGTCCGACGAAA
>JBEDKG010000012.1:0-7270 GCA_041172205.1 Actinomycetota bacterium
TGCAGGTTAGTTGCCGAAACGAAGAGAGCTAGGAACATGGCGGTAACCACCAGGCTCACTCGGCGGAGTTCGCGATTCATTCGACCTCCTTGCGGTTGGTGTCAGAGATGCGAAGCAGCAAACCGATGATGATCCAGTTGGCAACCAGCGACGAACCACCGGCGGCAAGCAGCGGAGTGGTCAAGCCGGTGAGTGGAACCAGACGGGTCACGCCACCAATAACCACAAAAACCTGAAGTGCGATAACGAACGAAAGACCGGTTGCCAGCAACTTACTGAAATCGTCGTTGTGGTTGAAACCAATTCGAAGTCCGCGGGCGACCAGCAGAACGTAAAGCGTGAAAATTACAAAAATGCCAACTAGCCCAAGCTCCTCAGCAAGTGAAGCAATGATGAAGTCGCTTTCGGCCAGAGGAACTAACTGTGGAACTCCACCACCCAAACCGGTTCCGAGTAGACCACCGTGTGCGAAACCGAATAGTCCTTGCACGAGCTGGTAACTTCCACCGATCGCGTTGTAGTGGGCGTCGTCGAATGGGTTTAGCCAAGCGTCAAAACGTTTGGTCACGTATGAAATCGCACGGGACGCAACCAATGCGCCGGTTAGGAACATACCCAAACCGACCACGGTATAAATTGCGCGGCCGGTTGCGGTGTAAATCATGACCAGGAACAGTCCGAAGAACAGCAGCGAAGTTCCAAGGTCGCGCTGCACCACAAGCACCAAGAGGCTAACCAGCCAGATCGCCAAAATTGGGCCGAGCTCGCGAGCCTTCGGAATCTGAATACCAAGAATTGTGCGACCGGTCATGGCCAGTGAATCTTTTCGCTGCACCAAGTAGCCAGCGAAGAAAATAGTCAAAGCGATTTTGGCCAGCTCACCCGGCTGGAAGGTGAGGCCGCCAATCGAAAGCCAAAGGCTGGCGCCGTTGATGGTCTTACCAATAAACGGAAGCATCGGTGCCAAAAGCAAACCAACACCAGTTGCGCCGGCAATGAAGACGTAACGGCGAAGCACTAGATGGCTCGGGATGTACATCACCACAGCCCCCGCCAAAACCAAAGCCACCAGAGTCCAGATGACCTGCTTCTCGGCGAAGAGCTCGGTTTGCTTGTTCGCGATTGCCGCGATGTCGAGGCGGTAAATTTCGGCAATACCCAAACCGTTGAGCGCAACCGCGATTGGAAGAATAAGCGGGTCGGCGTCTCGTGCGCGAAGTCGCAGAACCACGTGCAGCAGAAGTGCTGCTCCGGCAAGAGCACCCCAGTAGTACCAGAAGTCGTTGTTCATGGTTTGCAAGGTGCTCAGCTGCACCTGAACAATTTCAAAAGCGTTGATTGCGAAGGCAAAAAGCAACAGGAACAATTCGGTGTTGCGATTGCGTGGCACCACGCGCACGATCTTGGCGATGCGTTCGGTTACGTTACTGCTCAACTACGACCACCGAAGCCTTGAGTCGGTCCAAAATACGCAATGCGTCTTGAAGGTCGGTCGCGTAAATTGTGCGGTCAACCAGTTGCTGCTGATACTCGGGTAGGTCGGTAACCGAAACCCCGGTCTCCTGGTAAACATTCGAGAACTTGAAGCCGAGCAACTCTTCGCGGATGCCCTTGTAAATGGCAACGTGCCCATTCGATTCGGCAACGTAGAACTTGGTTTGGGTGTAACTGTAGCCAAGCCAGGCCAGACCAACCACCAGGACGGTAAACCCGAACACGGTGGCAATTTGCCTAAGGCGACGCGAGCGTAGGCTGCGCTGAGCTTCCTTGGTTAGTCGGTTATAGCCGGCACCAGACTCTGGAACGAACTGGCGGTCTTGACCTTCCAAACCGCTGATGTCAGCAAACAGGTTCTTCAAACCGACAATCGATTTGCCCTTGGCCTGTTCAATCACAACATCGCTGGATGCCGAACCAACAAACTTAACCTCGCGCTCGATTACCTGGCCCAAAGCAGCTGGAACGGTGTCGACCACCACAACGGTGACGTTGTCTGGAGCGCCTGCCTCAAGTGCCTCGCCAATCAGCATTTCAATCGCTTCGGCCGGAGCCTGATCGCTAGAAAGATTCATGTGGATGATCGCGTCTGAGACGTAACCGTTCAAGCCGTCTGAACACATCATCCAGCGGTCGCCAGGTTGCGCAGTTAAAACCTGGAAGTCCAACTGCGGAGGTTCATTGTTGTCACCAATCACGCGAAGCAAAACGTTTCGACGTGGGTGGGTTAGTGCCTCTTCTTCGGTAATGCGACCCAGTTCAACCAATCGCTGCACGAAGGTGTGGTCTTTCGTGATCTGCGACGTCTTGCCGTCGCGGCAAAGGTAGATTCTGGAGTCACCGATGTGACCGACCACGACCTTGTCTTCGACAAACACAATGCCTGAGAAAGTAGTTCCCATTCCGCCAAGTTCAGGGTGACCGGCAACTGTCTCGGTCAGGGTCTGATTGGTTTCCAGAATGCTCGCCAACATGGCTGCTCCGGCATCATCCGGTGAAACATACTGCGCATCCATCTGAGCCATGCGCTGGGCGGTAATCGCCGAAGCGATGTCGCCACCGGCGTGACCGCCCATGCCGTCGGCAACGAAAAACATTTGGTAGCCGGCATAGCCCGAGTCTTGGTTCGAAGACCGGACTTTACCAACGTTGGAGTCGGCAGCACTAATCAGTGCGATGCTCATTAGGCCCTCAGCTCGAAGACGGTCTTACCCACCTTGACCGGGGTGTTCAATTTCACAACTGCCGGAATTCCCACGCGAACGCCGCCAAGGAAAGTTCCGTTGGTCGAGTTCAGGTCCTGAACCAACCATTCGTCGTTGATTAGAACCAACTTGGCATGTTGGGTGGAAGCATATTCGTCGGTAATCACAAGGTCGCTGTTGACAGCTCGTCCGATGTGAAGTTCACGACCGTCCAAGGCAATTTCACGACCGGCATTTTCACCGTCGGTAATAACCAACTTGGTGGCCAGCTTGCTGCTCGGAGCATTTGACTCCTGCAGTACACGAATCGGACCGGTTGGCGGGTTAGGAATGTGTGCCTGAGAAACCACCTGGGTGGCGTTCTGCTTCGCGGCCTTTCCGGCAACCTTTTGGCCGAACAGGTCACTTCGAATAACCGAGATGATGCTGAACACGAAAATCCAGAGCACAGCGACTAAACCGATGCGAAGCAGGAACAGAGCTAATTCACTCAACTGCTCACCGCCTTAGCCACGACGCGGAAAACGAAAGTCTTGTGACCGGCTCGGATCATCGAATCTGTTGGCAAAGCCATTTCACTAACCCGGACGTCGCCTAGGAAAGTACCGTTGGTTGAACCGAGGTCTCGGATTCCAGCCTTCTTGCCGGTCCAAACAATCTCAAAATGCTGGCGGCTCAGGCTGGTGTCGTTGATCTGAATGTCAGAAGAAGCATCACGACCAACCGAGGTGCGACTCTTCACAATCTCAAATGTCAGACCCTCACCTATCACCTCGAGGCGAGGCATCCACTCAACATCGGTAGGCGCAACATCTGGGCTCGAAGCCTTCACGTAAACCTGACCAATGCCAATGTTTAAAGACTCGTTCAAAGTGATGGTCAAAGGTCCAGCAAACTGGTAACCCTGCTTCACCGCATGTGCCTGAGCCTGATTACGAAGTTCTTGATTCAGGCTCTCAGAGATTAGTTTCAAACGACCATAATCGGCGGCCGAAAGAGTGATTTCGAATTGGTTTGGAACCAGGATGCGGTCGCGGCTAACAATCGCCGCATTGGCATCCATGTGCGATTTGATGGCCGAGCCAATCTCGATAGGTTGAAGCTCAGACTTGAAGGTCTTACTGAAAGCGCCGGTAACAGCACCCTCAATAGCCTTCTCAAGCTTGTCTAGAAAACCCAACTGAGATACCAATCCTTATAGGGCTTTAAGTTTAACCGCCGAGCCTGTGAATAGCCTGTTGTTAGTATCAACTCATCAATCCAATTAGGGGGAAAAATGACACGTCTTGGACCAACCATATTCGACGGTATCGGCGCGATTTTCGTACTTACTGCCTTAGCATTTCTGATCTGGGCTCTAGTCGACATCTGGAAGTCACGAGCAGAACAAAATACCAAGCTTCTTTGGACGCTTCTGGTCGTATTGGTCAACCCAATCGGAGCCATCCTGTGGTTCACGGTTGGTAAGAAGTCAAACAAGTAAGAATTCTCTAAACTGTGAGGTTCCTGTGCGGAGGCTAGGAGCAACCTGAGTTTGACTTGTTTTCGCAAAACACTTTCCTAGTCTGATTCTTGTCAGCTACGAAAGGACATGACATGGACAAGAAGAACATTGCGAAGACTTCGCTAATCGCAGTTTCGGCTGTTGCAATCGCCGGACTAGCATTCACCGCACCATCACTAGCAGCCACCCCGAAGCACAAGACTGTTGCTTCGGCCACCTTCCAGGGCAAGGGTCACGGAGATCACGGCTTTGGTAAGGGCCAAAAGGGCGACAAAGGTTCTAAGCCTGCCTTGGTTAGCCAGGACGTAACCGTCACTGTTCCAGACGACGGCGCGACCTATGAACTTTTGGTAACTGAGACCGCTCCACCGGCAGCTGCAAACAGCAACGCACAGGCTAAGGGTCTACCAAAGAACCACACGATTGTGGTTCCAGTTACCGGAACTGGCAGCGTAACCGTTTCGATTCCTGGACTGCACCCAGGGTCTTACAAGGTTGACCTTGTGAAGGTCAGCTCTAGCCAGGACCTAACGGTTGCTGCTCCAACCCCTGTAGTAACCCCAACACCAGCACCAGCTGCAACCAAGTAGTACATCAGAAATCCTCCTAACTCTCTCTTGATGGCAGAAGCCCTCCGACGTAACTGTCGGAGGGCTTCTGTTTTAAGGTGATTAGCCGACTTGGCCGATGCGCTTTCCGCGGGTGTGATCTGGCTGGCAGGCGAGGTTTTCCTCGTGGCCGGCGCAGTCGTCGCAGAGCAGGATTAGGTCTTTGCAGCTGAGGCTTGAGCAGTTGCGGAACTTGGAAGTTGGTCCGCCACAGGTTTCACATTCACCAATTGTTTTTGCTTCATCGGTGAAGTTGATGTTCATGCGGTCGTCGAAGACGTAAAGCGAACCTTCCCAAAGGCTGTTGTCCCCCTGAGATTCTCCGTAGCGAACGATGCCGCCCTGGATTTGGTAAACCTCTTTGAAGCCGCGTTTGATCATTACCGCTGAAAGTACTTCACAACGGATGCCGCCGGTGCAGTAGGTAACGATTGGCTTGTCTTTGATGTGGTCGTATTTGCCGCTTTCGAGGTCGGCGATGAAGTCGTGGCTGGTGTCGACGTCTGGAACGATGGCGTTCTTGAACTTGCCAATCTTGGCTTCCCAGGCGTTGCGACCGTCGAAGAAGAAGACGTCGTCGCCGCGTTCGGCAACCAGAGCGTCAACTTCACGAGGCTTTAGGTGCTTACCGCCACCAACAACACCGTTGGCATCGACAACTAATTCGTCTGGTGCTCCGAATGAGACCAACTCCGGACGAACGCGAACGCGAAGTCGAGGAAAGTCGTTTCCGGTACCGTCTGACCACTTGAAATCGATCTTGCGGAAACCAGGGTAATCCTTGGTCTGTCGAACGTACTTCTTCAACGCAGCCATGTCGCCGCCGAGGGTTCCATTGATGCCGTGCTTGGAGATGATGATGCGACCCTTGAGTCCAAGTGACTCGCAAAGGGTCTTTTGCCAAAGCTTTACGGCTTCCGGATCGCTGATTGGAGCGAAGCCGTAGTAGAGAATAATCTTCTGTAGGTCCACGATAAGAATTGTAGTCTTCAATAATGAGTATCAAACCCGGTCTGGAACTGGACAACTTCGATAAAGCCATCCGCCCACAGGACGACCTGTATTTACACACCAATGGAAAGTGGTTCCGCGAGACGGAAATCCCTGCCGACCAGTCGATTCACGGCTCGTTCCACATGTTGCGCGACGCCTCCGAGGAAGCGGTCAAGGCGATCTTGGAAGAGGCCGCTGCCAATCCTCAGCCTGGTGTTAGCCAGCAGATCGGCGACCTTTACTCGTCGTTCCTGAACGAAGAGCTAGCCAATGAACTTGGTGTTGCTCCAATTGCCGGCGACCTACAGCGAATCCGTGATGCCAAAAACATCGACGACCTGATGCGACTGCTCGGTGAATTCTCACGTCAGGGAATTTCAGGATTCTTCGGACTGTACATGGACAACGATCCTGGAAACCCTGAGCGTTACTTGCCACACCTGTCGCAAGGTGGTTTGGGTTTGCCTGATGAGGCTTACTACCGAGAGGAGAAGCACGCCGAAATTCTCGACGCCTATGCTCCTTTCATTGCGCAGATGTTCCAGCACGCCGGCTTCGACGCCGTTTCGGCCGACCAAGCTGCCCGCAAGATTGTGGAATTCGAAACTGCTCTGGCAGCCACCCACTGGAACGTGGTTGACTCGCGCGATGCTGAGAAGACCTACAACCTGTATTCACTGTCTGCGCTTCAGGCACTTACTCCTGGCTTGGACTGGAACCAGTGGACCTACGGACTCGACATCAAGGCCGACAAGTTGGCCGAAGTCGTTTTGATGATGCCTTCATTCTTTGAGGCTCTTCCTAAGTTGTTCAACGATGAAAACCTAGAGTCGGTCAAGCTTTGGTTCCAGTGGGAGCTAATCAACTCGATGGCCCCATATCTTTCGAAGGAACTGATCAACACTCGCTTCGAGTTCTACGGCAAGAAGCTAACGGGTCAGCCTGAGATGCGCGCTCGCTGGAAGCGTGCCGTTGGTTTGGTCGAAGGCGCTCTGGGCGAAGCCGTTGGAAAGATTTATGTTGAGAAGCACTTCCCACCGGCTGCCAAAGAGCAGATGGATGAACTTGTCCACTGGCTGGTTGAGGCTTACCGAGAGAGCATCAAGGGCTTGACCTGGATGACCGAGGCCACCAAGGCTAAGGCTTTGGTGAAGCTAGACAAGTTCACACCAAAGATCGGTTACCCGAGCAAGTGGAAAGATTACTCGTCACTGGTTGTGCGCAAGGACGACCTGGTTGGCAACGTTCGCCGAGCTTCCAGTTGGGAAACCGACCGTGAGTTAGCCAAGATCGGTTCGAAGATTGACCGCGAAGAGTGGTTCATGACTCCACAGACCGTGAACGCCTATTACAACCCTGGCTTCAACGAAATCGTGTTCCCAGCGGCAATTTTGCAGCCACCATTCTTCTCTCCAGAAACCGATGCTGCCGTAAACTTCGGTGCCATCGGTGCAGTGATTGGT
>JBEDKG010000013.1:0-3224 GCA_041172205.1 Actinomycetota bacterium
ACCGTCTTTGCTGGCCATACACTCACTTCTACTTAGCTTTGATGGCCTCTCAAGCACGCAAAAACCCGAACCTTAAATAAGGGAATTGTGTGTATAAGACACCGAAGTTCAATCTTAGGCAGTTTTGCCCGAAAATGCCAATCTTTGTTTTCGGAGGAGTATGGTTTAGTTAACACGAATTGGGGGATTCAATGAATAAGTTGCTATTGCGTACCTTGGCTGGATTAGTCGTAGTCTTCACAGTCTTCACAACTGCCTCGCCTGCAAGCGCCTATTGGGCATGGGGACCAACATGGACTTCACCAACATCTACAAGGTATCTGTACATTTGGGGAAGCTCCTGGACTGCCGCTCAGGAAACAGCAATAGCGACGGCGAATATGAAGTACGACAGCAGTAACACCAACGCTCAGACAAGTGGTACGGCTGGGACTTCGACGCTCAACATTACTGGTATTTTCTCCACTGCAAGCCTTTCGGCCTTCGATAATGCACAGTTGAAATTGTCCTATGTAGCACCTGAGCTCTGGGTTCTGCCTCCCGGGGTCATAGCCTTCACCTGCCGGTCAGGATGCTCGGACTACCAGGTCGTTCACAATAACAAACTCAACTCGGCCAACATTTCAATGAACGGAAATTATAGTTTTGCGACTTCGTTCAGCCTGCCTAATATGACTGTGGATCTCCAAACTATTGCCCTCCACGAACTTGGTCATGCCCACGGACTAGGTCACCCAAATGATGATGGCACGAGCTTGACGGCCGCGGAATCAGTTTCGGTTATGAATTTCACTTTCACTTTAAAGCGGTCCCTTACACTCGATGACCTCAAAGGTCTCGAAAGCATCTACTAAAGAAAGAGAAAAATGAATAAGAAAGCACTAATAGCCAGCGTCATTGCACTTCCTCTTCTCGGAATGTTTTTTGCCGGCTGCGCAAATACCCAGGGAGACACCATCAGCAAAGACGAAATCAATAGGCTGGTTCAGGCCCCCAAATTGCAGGCTACCGAAGTAGATGGCGACCTCAATTACCTTTCAAGTTTTAAGGGAACGCCCACTCATTTATTGGGTAAGGTCACTGAGATTCAGCACCCTCAATTTAGTTACATGCCCGATGGAGAGAAGTTTGAATGGGTTCCTATCATGGTCGAGGTTGAATCGTCCAATCAACCTCAAATGAGTTCACATGTATTACTCAGGCTATATCCGCTGGCAGATCAAAATGACAGTCTGCTAAGGCTCTCAATTGGCGATGAAATTATTGCGCTCGCTTCGAAACTGTCCAAAACAGAAACTGGTTTGAGCGTTTATACGCTCGGCAGCCTGTATAAGGTGCTTCCAGACAATTCGATTGTCCAATTCGACACTAGACAGACGGTAGAGGGCACTTCCGATGAATTCTTATCGTTATTAGGGCTTCACTAAATAAGTCTTGGATCCACTGGGACGATGCCGAACGGAGCCAAATCGGCTTTTCCGCCATCGAATGCGGTCAAAACCCAGATGCCTTTTTCGTGAACTGCAACGCTGTGCTCCCAGTGGGATGCGTCTAGGCCGTCTTTGGTGGAAACAGTCCAGCCGTCGCCGAGAACCTTGGTTGCCTTTGATCCGGCGGTAACCATCGGTTCAATGGCTACGCAAAGACCTGGCACAACCTTCGGACCTGAGTTGCGAACCGCGAAGTTGTAAACCGGTGGGTCTTCGTGCATTGAGCGACCAATGCCGTGCCCTACGTAGTCTTCGAGAATTCCGTAGTTGCCGTTGGAGAGAATGTATTTCTGAACCGCGGCGCCAACTTCGTGAAGGTGCTTGGCCTTAGCCAGTGCAGCAATGCCAGCCCAGAGTGAGCCCTCGGTAACCGCACTCAGCTTGTTGCGAACCTCGGCGAGCTTAGGGTCTCCGCCAGGCAGCACGATGGTCATTGCGCTGTCGCCGTTCCAACCGTCGGCGGTTTCCGCGCCGCAGTCGATCGAGATGATGTCTCCAGCTTGGAAGACCTTGTTTTTCGAAGGGATGCCGTGGACGACTTCGTCATTCACACTCACGCAGATGGTGTGGCTGTAGCCGGGAACCAATTTGAAGTTTGAGTGACCACCCAAGCGAACGATTTCGGCTTCGGCAATCGCGTCGATGTCCAGGGAAGTCATTCCGACTTTGATGTTGTCCCTGATTGCCTTCAGAGCCGACGCAGTCATTTCGCCTGCTTCGCACATGCGAATAATCTGGTCGTTAGTTTTTAGGGTGTATTCCTCGCGAGCCATTGGAAGCCTAGGCTCCGATGCCGCGAGCAGCCAGTGCGTCAAGAATGCGCTTGGTTACTTCTTCAACAGCGCCAAGGCCGTCAACTTCAACCACAAGGTTGCGCTTCGAGTAAGTCTCGATAAGCGGTGCGGTCTGCTCTGCATAAACTTCGAGGCGGCGACGGATCACGTCTTCGGTGTCGTCTGCGCGTCCTTGCTCCTGCGCGCGTCCGAGAAGGCGGCGAACCACTTCGTCGGAGTCTGCGGTAATTAGGACCACGGCGTTTAGGCTCTCACCCTTGTCGCCAAGAATGTCGTCAAGTTCCAAAACCTGGTCGGCGGTGCGAGGGTAGCCATCAAGAAGGAAACCGTTTGCGGCGTCGTCCCAGTCGAGACGGTCGCGAACCAGTGCGTTAGTAAGAGAATCTGGAACGTACTCGCCACGGTCCATGAATGCCTTGGCTTGGGTTCCAAGCTCGGTTTCGTTTTTCACGTTCTCGCGGAAAATGTCTCCGGTCGAAATCGCTGGAATCGAAAAAGCGTCGGCTAGCTTGACTGCTTGAGTACCTTTGCCGGCACCAGGAGGGCCAATCAAAAGTAGTCGGGTCACTTCAACAAGCCTTCGTAGTTGCGCTCCTGCATCTGAGCGTTGATCTGCTTTACAGACTCAAGACCAACACCAACGATGATCAGGATCGAGGTGCCACCGAATGGGAAGTTCTGGTTGGTTCCAAGGATTCCGAAAGCAATTAGCGGAATTAGAGCGATGAGGCCTAGGTAGATTGCACCAGGAAGAGTGATGCGGCTTAGAACATACTCGAGGAATTCGGTGGTCGGACGACCGGCGCGAATACCAGGGATGAAGCCACCATACTGCTTCATGTTGTCGCTAACCTCTTGTGGGTTGAAGGTGATAGCTACGTAGAAGTAGGTGAAACCAAGGATCAGTAGGAAGTACATGATCATGTAAAGCGGGTGGTCA
>JBEDKG010000014.1:0-2948 GCA_041172205.1 Actinomycetota bacterium
GTGCGGAAACCAACGCGTGCAAGTTGGTCAAGGCCAGACTCGCCAAGACCAAGCGACTCAAGGAGTTCGTTTGCCTCTTCGGCAGTTAGGTCGATCAGTTCACTCTCAACCTTGGCGTCTAGGAAAACGGCTTCTGCCGGAGCCACTAGGTCCGCGAGCGCCTTCTTCTTCGCTGGGTCGGTCAGGATGCTTTCGTCCACGTTGAAAACGTAAAGGATTGGCTTTGCGGTTAGCAGACCAAGTTCCTTGATCGGAGTTAGGTCAATCTTGGTTGCCGATAGCGGGTTGCCATCGTTTAGGGCTTTGAGCGCTTCGTCCACGACGTCGAGGGTTGCAGGGTCAGCCTTCTTACCCTTTACTTCCTTCTCAATGCGGGTGCGGGCCTTCTCGAGGGTCTGCATGTCCGCCAGGATCAGCTCGGTGTTGATGGTCTCGATGTCTGAGTGAGCATCAACCTTGCCATCAACGTGAATGACGTCTGGGTCTACAAAGCCACGAACCACCTGAGCGATTGCGTCGGCTTCACGGATGTTAGCAAGGAACTGGTTACCCAAACCTTCACCCTCAGAAGCACCACGCACGATACCCGCGATGTCCACGAAAGAAACTGGCGCTGGCAGGATGCGCTCGGAACCGAAGATCTCAGCCAGACGGTTCAAACGAGCGTCTGGAAGGTTCACCACTCCAACGTTTGGCTCGATGGTTGCGAACGGATAGTTCGCTGCGAGCACGTTGTTTTTAGTTAGTGCGTTGAAAAGGGTTGACTTGCCGACGTTTGGTAGTCCGACGATTCCGATAGTTAAGGCCATTCAGAGAGTTTAATTGACTTATGCCCCTGAACTTCACCGCAATCGACTTTGAGACTGCAAATAACTCCCCGGCTTCGCCTTGCGCGGTTGGTTTGGTGAAGGTGCGCGACGGCAAGTTGGTTGATGGTTTGGCAACACTGATCAAGCCACCTTCTCCGAACTTCTACTTCAACCCGGGGAACATCAAGGTTCATGGAATTCGTCCTAGCGATGTTGATGATGCTCCAACCTGGGACGAAGTGCTGAAGCTGTTATTGGCATTTGTCGGCGACGACATCTTGATTGCTCACAACGCCATGTTCGACATGGGAGTTCTAAAGAAGTCGGCTGAGGCTATCCAGGCTCCCCTGCCGGAACTGAACTACACCTGCTCGCTCGAGATTGCGCGAAAGACCTACAACCTAGAGTCCTACCGCCTCAACGCCGTGTCTTATGCGATCGGTCATGAAGAATTCAAGCACCACGACGCCCTCGCGGACGCCGATGCCTGCGCTCGAATCATCGTTCACGCAGCCGATCGTCACGGAGTTGAATCGGTTGAAGACCTACTGGCCGCAGTTGGCAAGAAACTCAAGGTTCTCGTAACCGAGTGATGTCAGTTGTTCGTGGCATAGTTTGCCCATGGACAACATTCTTTATTTGGTAATTGGTGTAATTCTTGGGGTTGCCGCGGGCTTCTTTATTGGAGCCAGCCGCTCGAAGGCTAGCGCTGGAAAAACCTTCGAGGTTGAGTACGCTGCCGCAAACGCAAAAGCCGAGGCACTGCAAACCCAGATCAACCAGCTTGAAGCCGCTCGCATTCAGCGTGAAGCTAAGGATGCCCAGGAGAACAAGTTGCTACAGGAATTGGCGCCGGTCAAGGAGCAGTTAGACCAGATGCGAACTGCGGTTACCCAGATGGAAGCCACACGAATCGAAAACCTCACTGAGCTTCGCGATGCCATCAAGGCGAACTTGGAGAGCGATGAACTTTTGCGAAAGCAGACTCAGGTGCTTTCCACAGCCCTCTCGAGCAACTCGGTTCGTGGTGTTTGGGGCGAGGCTCAGCTTCGTCGCCTAGTGGAACTAGCTGGTCTTTTGAAGCACGCCGACTTCGACGAACAGGCAACCATCACCGCTGGTCGTGCCGACATGATCATCAACCTGCCTGGTGGCAAGCAACTTGCCATCGACAGCAAGGTTCCTTACAACTCCTACCAAGAGGCAAGCCAGATTAGCGAGCTCTCTGAAGGTGGAGAAAAGGCTCGTCGCGATGCCCTAATCAAGGAGCACGTCAAAGCTGTTCGTAAGCACATCGACGACCTAGCTACCCGCGAATACTGGAACGCTCTAAACGCCAGCCCAGACTTCGTGATTGCGTTCATCCCAAGCGAGTCACTACTCTCGGCTTCCCTGGAAGCCGACCCAGCCATTTTGGAATACGCCTTTGGTAAGAATGTGGCACTGGCTTCGCCGGTTTCGCTCTTCTCTGTTCTCAAAACCATCAACTACATCTGGCGACAGAATGTGGATGAAAGTCAGGTTCGCCAACTCATCAAGCTCGGCAAGGAACTCTACGAGCGCGTTGAGGTTGTTGCCGAAAAGGCAGACAAACTCGGCAACGCCATCAAGAGCTCAGTGGTTGCCTACAACGGTTTCATTTCCAGCTTCGAGAGCCGCTTCCTGGTTACCGCTCGCAAGTTGAACAACCTAGATGAGAACCAATTGGCCACCAGCACGATTGACGAGCCAAAAGCCATTGAAGAAACGCCAAAACAGTGGACTTCAAATGAAGCAATTGAGGCAGTTACAGACGAGGAAAAGCCGTAAATCACTAGGTATACTTTTTGGAAGTAGCGGACGAAGACGTCTAGCTGTAATAAACCAACAGATAGACCGTACTTACCGCACAAGGAGACCTCATGAGTGGCGCGCCAATCATTACATTGACTCCAGCACCAACTCTTGACCGCACCTACTTCGTACACAACCTGATCGAAGGCGGCGTGAACCGTGCTGACGCTGTTGCTGAGGAACTAGCCGGCAAGGGCATCAACGTAACCCGCGGTCTATACCTTTCAGGCGTTAAGGCTCCTGGCGTTGTGCCAATCGGAAACAGCGACCCAGGCGTATTTGCTCGCACCGGTTCAATGGACCAGT
>JBEDKG010000015.1:0-4566 GCA_041172205.1 Actinomycetota bacterium
GCGAACGCTTGCCGAACAGGGTCTGGGTTTCGTAACCCTTCGCCCAGTCGAACTTGATCTTGAACGAAGGTCGGTAATAGAGGTTGTTCAAAGTTGAGTGGGTGGTGCTTCCCTTGATGCGGATACCAACGTTCACGCTCTGGGTTTCGGTGCCGTCGTAAATCATGCGGAACTTGGCGGCAACGTACTTCTCGTTGTTATACGAGCTCAACTTCTTAATGCTGGCCGGTGGCAGCTCGATGAAGGTTTGAGAAACCTTGCTCGGGTCGAAAATGCGCTCCAACTCGTTCACCACCGGAGCGGGTTTCGTGGTTTCGGTTGGCTTAGGAGCTGGCGATTTGGATTCGCCCAAAATTCCTGGCACGAAAACCCAGGCAAGGACAACTGCTGCGGCTATAAATATGCTGGTCAGAGCAATAGCCAGGGGCAGTCTTTTCTTAGTCATGCGTTTAGACTTACTCCATGCTTCGTGTAGACCCGCTTGATTTTTTCGCATCGCTAGGTGTTGACCTAGTCGTCGTTGCGCTGTTGGCCTTTGTACTATTTTACCGCCGACACCGCGACCGAGAGATGGCCATTTCCATCGCAGCCATCAACATCACCCTGTGGGCACTAACCGGCGCATTGGCTTCGTACACCCTTTCGCTAGGTGTTGGTTTCGCACTGTTCGCGGTAATCAGCATTATCCTTTTGCGATCGTCGACCGCCAGCAGGGTTTCAATGGCCTACATGATGGTTGGTCTCGGCTCAGGTTTGATCAGCGGTCTAACCGGCTTCAGCCTCATGGAGAAGATTGAATACTCGGCATTCCTAGTTTTGGTAATGGCGATTGTTGACTCAAAGTACTTCCTGCGCGGACAGCGCGACGACGAGAAGACCATGCTCACCCTAGAGGGAACCAACCTGGACCCAGACTTCCTGCACTCCAAGGTTGAAGAGCTACTAAACGTGTCTGCTGTTTCTGTGAAGGTAAAGGCGGTTTCGCTAGTTCCTGCCAGCACCAAGATTGAAGTTACCTACCGGAAGCGAAATGGTTAAGGCTAACTACCAGTACCAGCAGCACCCTCGCGCCGAAGAGCGCAAGGCAACTCCACCAAAGTTGACCCAACGTCGTAAGCAGAAACTTTCTATCAATGACCGAATCGGTCTAGGAATCACCAAGCGCGTTGGAAGCATGTGGGCGGCCTATGTTTTTGTGGGGCTCAGCCTCGTTTCTCTTCCCGCTGCAATTGCAACCGGCGACACCGTGGTCATCGTGGCCTGGATTGCCCAAACCTTCCTGCAGTTGGTTTTGCTTCCGGTGATTATGGTTGGCCAGAACTTGCAGGCACACGAAAGTGAAAAGCGAGCAATCGCTACCTATGAAGATGCCGGCGCCATTTTGGAAGAGGCGAAAGAAATTCAGTCTCACCTTTCGTCGCAAGACATTGCATTGAATCACCTAATCGACCGATTAGAAGCTCTCGAAGCGAAACTGTCGAAGGCATCAAAGAACTAAATGCGCCTCGTTATTGCTCGCTGTTCGGTTGACTACGCCGGTCGTCTCTCGGCTCACCTGCCACTGGCTACCCGTTTGCTGATGCTCAAAGGCGATGGCTCGATTTTGGTACACAGCGACTCGGGCTCGTACAAGCCGCTCAACTGGATGAACCCGCCATGCACCATTACGGTTCGCGAACCCGATGAAGAGCAGGCCGCGCTTGGCGTTCAAGAGGTTTGGCGAGTATCGCAGGCGAAGACCGCAGACATCCTCTATGTGCTGATCTACGAAATTCTGCACGAACTGGAACATCACCTCGGGGAGGATCCAGGACTCATCAAAGACGGCGTGGAAGCGCAGCTTCAAGAAATGTTCGCCGAACACTTGGAAGTCTGGGACGAAAAGGCCACGCTGATTCGTCGTGAATATTTCACTGCGATTGGTCCGGTAGACATCCTGGCCAAGGATGGTTCCGGTGCCACGGTAGCCATCGAGCTGAAGCGTCGCGGCGACATCGACGGCGTAGAGCAGCTGACTCGCTACCTCGAACTTTTGAATCGCGACCCACAACTTCGCCCGGTTCGCGGAGTCTTTGCCGCTCAAGAAATCAAGCCGCAGGCACGAACCTTGGCAGAAGATCGTGGCATCGAATGCCTAGTTTTGAACTACGACGAACTTCGCGGACTCGACACCGCACATAATCGCCTCTTTTAGTTACCAAAAGTCATGCGTGTTCAATGCGCGTGTTTTGGGCTTTACGGGTGAAAACTTAAAGTATGACTACTCCAAAGAAGCCAGCGGCCAAGAAGCCTGCTGCTAAAAAACCAATCGCTAAGAAGGTTGCAGCCGCTAAGCCAGCTGCCGCCAAGACCGTGGCTAGAAGTGCGGCCCCAAAGCCTGCCGCTAAGCCAGTAGCCAAGAAGGCTGCTCCAAAAGCTGCTGCAAAGCCAGCTGCAAAGAAAGTTGTTGCCAAGAAGCCTGTGGCAGCAAAGAAGCCAGTAGCAAAGAAGCCTGTTGTGAAGAAGGCTGCTCCAAAGGTTGCAGCCAAGGCTGCAGTTGTTGCAGCTCCTGTCTACAGCTTCGAGAAGCCTTACAAGTTCCTGACCGGATTTGATGACAGCGACTTCTGCGGCAAGGTTTCAGCTCACCTAAACGCGGGCTATGTTCTAGCCGGCTCGGCAACCATGACCACCGTTGGTGGCAAGGTTTATGTTGGCCAGCCAGTGTTCAAGGCAAGCAACCTAGCCAAGAAGGCAGCTCCAAAGGCTAAGCCAAAGAAGAAGTAATAACTTCACACTTACTGAGGAATCCCCAATCAAAGTTTGGTTGGGGATTTTTCTTACCCTGGGTTAGCCTTGGATAAAGCGTCGCTTCTGAATTGCGACATGTGCGGCTTTGAATCCATGGGAGTTTCATGAGACGCACTGCCACGCTCATTCTGTTGGCACTATCGGTGATGTTTATTGCGCCGGTCGGTTTGTCTTCGGCGAATGCCGCAACCACTCGTTCGGTGACATTGGTTGCCAACGGCTCCGGCCAAGCGTCCAAGGTTATAAAAACTAAGGTCAGCTCTTACAAACTTCCGCACGTATCCTTCTTCCGTCCCGGTTACTCATTCCTCGGCTGGGCCAAGTCGGCTTCCGGCAAAAAGGTTTATTCAGATAGGGCAACCGTTCGCCTTACTGCCAGCCTCAAACTTTATGCCCTCTGGAAAGAGGTAATTCCGGCTGCTCCAAGTGTTCCTGGGCATACCGTAGGCAAGTTGCTTTGGCGTGAGGAATTTGGTGGCGCGGTTGGAGCGCCGATTAATTCGAACGTCTGGACCGCGCGCTACTGCGACCAGTCGAGTGGCAACGGCGGCGGAACCTGCCACAATAACGAACCGCAGTGGTATCTACCCTCCGCAGTGGCTTTAGATGGAAGTTCGGCGGGCAATGCCGTCATCACAACCAATCGCGTATACGCTGCGCCTGCAGGCGGAGTGTGTTTGGCATGGTCCGGCTGTCAGTTCACTAGCGCCCGTTTTGATACTCAGGGCAAGGTTGCGTTCAAGTACGGGTATATCGAATCGCGGATCAAGATGCCTGCCGGTGGGCGCAACTGGCCTGCTTTCTGGGCCCTCGGGGAGAACATCACCTCGGTGTCCTGGCCGCAGTCTGGTGAAATCGACATCGCCGAACAGGGTCGTAACAATCCCAACCGTAATTCGGGAGCAATTCACTACTCGACCAACGGTGTTGCTAACGACTGCTGTGGAAACCACACCTATGACTACGGCGACTACACCGGCCCTGATTACTCGGCGGCCTTTCACACCTATGCCATGGCCTGGACTCCAAACCGCATTGAATTGTTGGTCGACGGACAGGTTTTCAGAACCTTCACCAGTTCAACGATTCGCTCTCAGCACTGGAGCTTCAACAACCCATTCTTCTTGATCTTGAACAACGCCACAGGTGACTTCGGTGGTGCCTGGACGGGCTGGACCCAGAGTCAAATGACCATCGACTATGTTCGTGCCTGGCAGCTAGACAATCAGGGCGAAGTGTTCATTCGCTAAAGAGGTTAAATGAGTGGTGGCCTCCAGGAATCCTGGAGGCCACCACCTTTTTAGCTATTAACTAACCTACTTTGGAGGTTGAGGTAGTTAGTGCGGTTACAGTTCCTGCTGCAGTGGTTGCAGTTAGAGCTACGCGAACATACTTACCCTTGTCGGCTTTCACTAGGGTGTAGGTTGCAGCGGTTGCTCCACTGATCACTGAACACTTGTCTGCCGATACTGGAGCAGTGGCCTTTACGGTCTTACCCTGTACTGAACAGCGGTACCACTTGTAGCCGCGGGTGATGCGGTTACCCGAGAAGGTGACTCCACCAGCGGTAAGCACCTGACCAACCTTTGCGGTTCCCGACTTGGTTGGGGTTCCGGTCTTGGTTGGTAGGGCGAAGCCGTTGAACTTCACGTTGTCGATGTAGTACTTCTTACCGGTTAGAACGGTTGGGTTGCTTACACCGGCAGGCATGATGTCTGCATCGGCCCATTCTGGGAAGAATGCAATCTGAGTGTAGTTCTTGTCTGCTGACCAGGT
>JBEDKG010000016.1:0-9039 GCA_041172205.1 Actinomycetota bacterium
CCCACTCGAGGCAACTCGCAAGACAGTGCCACAGAAAACAGACCGCCGTGCAAACGGTAAGGGTGAAACGGTGGTGTAAGAGACCACCAGCGACACAGGTGACTGAGTCGGCTAGGTAAACCTCACTTGGAGCAAGGTCAGACAGAAAGTGTTTGAGAGCTACTCGCTCGAGCTTTCGGGTAGACCGCTAGAGGTTGTCGGTAACGGCAATCGTAGATAGATGATCGTCCTAGACAAAACCCGGCGTATCGGTCAGCCCATCCACTACTTTGAGTTCTTCAGGCCAATCATGGCCGCGCCAATAATTCCGGCACTGTTTCTGAGTTTGGCTGGAACAATTTTGGTGTTTAGTTTCAGCAGCGGTAGGAAATCTTCGTGTTCCTTTGAAACACCGCCGCCAACTATAAACAGGTCTGGGCTAAAGAGTCGTTCCAATTTGGAATAGTAGGTCTGCAGGCGTTCGGCCCACTGTTCCCAGCTGAGTTCTTCGCGTTCCTTGGCTGAGAATGCGGCCATGGTCTCGTAGTCAACCCCGTCGATTTCGATGTGTCCGAGTTCGGTATTTGGCACTAATTTGCCATCAACAAATAGAGCGCTACCAATACCAGTTCCCAGTGTGGTCATCATGACTACTCCTTTGGTCTTTTTACCAACACCAAATTTCATCTCCGCGACACCGGCAGCGTCGGCATCGTTGATGAGATGCACCGACTTGCCAATGATTCCGGTGAACAACTTGTCGGCGTCAAGGTCAATCCACTCTTTCGAAACGTTCGCCGCCGATTTAGTAACACCGTGTTGAACGACTGCAGGAAAACAAATTCCAATCGAAATCGATTCGCCTTTTGGGTCGAGGGCTAGAACAAGTTCTCGAACAACCTCGGCAATGTCGTTTGGGCGGCCGCCAGGAGGCGTTTCCACCCTCAGACGCTCACCGATCAGCTCACCGTTCTTTACGTCAACCATGGCGCCCTTGATGCCCGTTCCGCCGATGTCAATTCCGATTGCTACTTTTGCCATTTGTTTTCTTTCATTACGGAAGGGTGAGGATGTCGTAACCGGTTTCGGTAACGGCGATGGTGTGTTCAAACTGGGCGGTAATGCTTCGGTCCTTAGTGACAACGGTCCAACCATCCGACCACATGTCCCATTGGTAGGTACCAAGAGTCAACATCGGCTCGATTGTGAAGACCATACCGACCTCGATTTCGGTCGAATAATTTGGTGCGCTGTCATAGTGGGGAATGATTAGCCCTGAGTGAAAAGCCTCACCAACTCCATGACCGGTGAAATCACGCACGACTCCGTAGTTGAAACGTCTCGCGTAGTTCTCGATGGCCAAACCGATGGTGTTCACCTGGCGTCCGGGAGCTACCGCCATCAAACCGCGGTTCAAGGCTTCCCGAGTGCGTTCCACTAGGTTGTGAACTTCTTCGCTAACCGAACCGACTTCAATGGTGTGGTTTAGGTCCCCGTGAAAACCGTCTAGGTATGCCGTGATGTCGATGTTCACAATGTCGCCATCTTCAAGGACGGTGTCGTCTGGAATTCCGTGGCAGATTACTTCATTGATTGATGAGCAAATCGACTTTGGGTAGCCACGGTAGCCAAGGGTTGAAGGGTAGGCACCATGATCAATGACAAAATCGTGGGCTAAACGGTCTAGGTGGTCTGTGGTTACGCCAGGCCTAATTTCGGTCCGAAGCATTTCAATCGCGCTAGCCGCGATTTTGCCGGCGGCCCGGATTTTCTCGATTTGCTCAGGCGTTTTTACATCGCTACCGGTGAACTTGGCAGGGGCTGGTTTTCCAACGTATTCGGGTCGAACAATACTGTTCGGAACCGCCAATCGGGGTGAGACTTTGCCCTGAATTAGGTGACCGGCATTATCCTTGGGCATAGTTTCAATTTTAGGAGCCCACTTGAGTAATCAGCCGTTGGACTCATCGGGCATTCCCGAAGAGTTCTGGTTCAACCTGAAGACCCAAAAGGTTGAGTTTGGCAAACTAACGCCAGCTGCCTACCGTGTTGGGCCATTTTCTTCAGCCGAAGAAGCCGCTAAAGCACTCGAGACTTTAGCTGCGCGATCCAAGAAATGGGACGACGAAGAAGACTAATCGCCGAATTCGTGTTCTTTGGCGGGAAATGTACCGGCCTGAACGTCGCCGACATATTCACTTGTGGCGTTCTCCAAAATGGTAGCCAACTGGGCGTACTGCTTCACAAATTTGGCCGTCTTGCCAGAGTGCAAGCCAGCGAAGTCTTGCCAAACCAGAATCTGACCGTCGGTTCCCGATCCGGCACCGATACCAATGGTTGGAATAGTTAGCTTGTTTGTCACCTCGGTTGCGAGTTCCGCCGGAACCATTTCAAGCACCACTGCGAAAGCGCCAGCTGCTTCAACGGCAAGGGCGTCTTCAAGTAGTGATTCGGCGCCTTCGCCTCGGCCCTGAACCTTGAACCCACCTAAACTATTGACGCTCTGCGGAGTGAACCCAATGTGGGCCATGACAGGAATTCCTGCCTCAACCAGGGTGCGAATCTGCTCTACGCTTCTGACTCCACCTTCAAGTTTTACGGCCGCGGCATTGGTTCGCTTCATGATGTGAATCGCATTCGAAAGGGCATCTGCCGATCCGGTTTCATAACTGCCAAACGGCATGTCAATTACTACCAATGCACGGTTACTAGCACCTGCGACAGCTCTTCCAAATGGAATCATTTCATCGATCGTGATGGGAAGCGTGGAATCAAAACCTAAGACAGTGTTAGCGGCAGAATCGCCTACTAAAAGTACATCGATTCCGGCTCGGTCAAAAATGCCAGCGGTCATCGAATCATACGAAGTGAGGCAGGCGATTTTTCTTCCCTGCTGTTTGAATTCCAGAAGGGTAGAGGTTCGAACGATTTTCGGTGTGTGAGCGGTCACTAGTTTCGCTTCCAAGCATCCACTTCAATCTCAACCAGCATCTCTGGATTGATGAACTGGATTCCAGCCAACATGGTTGCAGCAGGGCGAATCTCACCAAACACCTTGCCGTGTGCTTCTCCAACGCGATCCATGTCGGCAGCATCGGATAGGTAAACGCGGGTGCGCACAACATCGGCCAAGGTGTAACCAACCTGAGCAAGTGCGCCGGCAATCACAGTTTCTAGTGCAACTAGGGTCTGGCCGTAAGCATCGCCCTTGTGCTGAAGCTCGCCGTCGACGGTTGCGGTACTACCTGAAACGTGAACATAGTCGCCGGCTACAACGGCACGCGAGTAACCGATTTTGCCTTCCCAAGGTCCACCCGATGAAATTAGACGATCTGCTGCCATGGTTTATCCTTTGTACTTGTTGGTGATTGGAAGTCTGCGGTCGCGGCCGAAAGCCATCCCGGTAATCTTTGGCCCAATGGCTCCTTGGCGACGTTTCCATTCTGCCCTGTCCACGAGTGCCACAATCTTGTTAACCACTTCCGCATCGAAGCCAGACGCAATGATTTCTGCGACGCCGCGACGCTTTTCAACGTAGGCATCCAAGATTGCGTCCAGGATTTCATATTCGGGCAAGGAATCTTGGTCGGTTTGATCTGGTCTTAGTTCGGCGGAAGGTGGCTTCGAGATTGAGTTCTCTGGAATGGGCGGAATCGCACCCAGGGAATTTGCCCAAGCATTTCGCCATTTAGCCAAACGCCAAACTGCGGTTTTTTCAACGTCTTTGATCGGGGCAAAGCCACCAACCGAATCTCCGTAAATTGTGCTGTATCCGACTGCGAGCTCACTCTTGTTGCCGGTTGTGAGAGTGAGGTGGCCGTCGTTGTTGCTCTTAGCCATCAGGATCACTCCACGCATGCGTGCCTGAAGGTTTTCACTGGCCAATCCGCCTAGCTCCAAGTCGCTTTCAAAAGCCTGGACCATGCCCTCAATAGCAACGGTTTCGTAGTGACATCCCAGGTTTTTGGCCAAGATTGCGGCGTCATCCTTCGAATGGTCAGAGGAGTATTTGGACGGCATTGAAATGCCATAAACATTTTCGGCCCCGATAGCATCGGCGGCTAGCGTTGCCACAACGGCTGAATCGATTCCACCGCTCAAACCCAGCACGACCGACTTGAAGCCATTCTTTTGAACGTAGTCGCGCATGCCAAGTACTAGCGCGTTCCAAACCTGCCAGTCGTCGTCGGCTTTGGTTTGAACATGTTCGCTAACCAAGGTCGCGTCGGTGCCATCGAAATCAATGAGTACGATGTCTTCTTCGAACTGTGCTCCGCGAGCAATCAAGTTTCCGGCCGAGGTGACAAAAATGCTGTCTCCGTCGAAGACCAAATCGTCTTGGCCGCCAACCAAGTTCACGTAGGAAACGGCGGTGTTTTGCTTTGTGGCGAGATCGCGCACCAACTTTAGACGCCGGTCGTCTTTGTCCATCTCGAATGGGGAACCGTTGAGCACCAAGGTCAGTTGGGTTTGGTGTTCGCTAATCCTGGCAACTGGCCCTCCGGCCTGCCAGATGTCTTCGCAAATTGCCAGTGCAAATTTGATCCCCGAAAGTTCGAAGACTCCAACGTCGTGACCGGGAACAAAGTTTCGGTATTCGTCAAAAACTGAATAGTTCGGAAGGTGGTGCTTTGAGTAGCTGGCGATTACTTGACCACGGTGAAGTACAAATGCGGCATTGTTGGCGATAGCCCAACCCGTAGGGGTTTTTGACTTTCGAGGAGCGCCAACCACAACAGCGATGTCGCCTAGGTTTGCCTGAACCAACTGCTGTGCCAATTCGCTTACTGCTTTTTCAGCAGCCGAAACAAAAGATTCCCTAGTAACTAGGTCTTCGACCGGGTAGCCGGTAATGCACATCTCGCCAAACTGCACCAGATTTGCGCCAAGCCCCGCAGCGGTCTGGGTTTGCTCCAACACCTTGGCAAGGTTGCCCGAAATGTCTCCGACAATCGGGTTACTTTGAACCATGGCTAGGCGAATAAACGGCATAAGGACTAGCCTAGTAGTAGGCAATAGGAGAGGCACTTCCCGTGGACAAGCAAACAGATTTCGTTCTCAGAACTATCGAGGAACGCTCGGTCAAATTCGTGCGACTTTGGTTCACTGACGTCGCGGGAACCTTGAAGTCAGTGGCTATCGCTCCTGCCGAAGTTGAGGGTGCATTTAGCGAAGGCCTAGGCTTCGACGGAAGCGCAATCGAGGGATTGGCCAGAACCTATGAAGCCGACATGCTTGCCATGCCAGACCCGTCAACCTTCCAGATTTTGCCTTGGCGTGGAGAAATTGACCCAACCGCTCGTATGTTCTGCGACATTCAAACCCCCGATGGCCAGCCAGCTGCCGCCGACCCTAGAAACGTTTTGCGCCGAGCACTCAGCAAAGCCAGCGACATGGGCTTCACCTTCTACATTCACCCTGAGATTGAGTTTTACCTACTGAAGTCGTCGCAGCTAAATGAAGATGGCGAACCAGTCCCGGTTGATAAGGCTGGTTACTTCGACAACGTGCCTGGCGGAACCGCACACGATTTCCGTCGCCGTGCTGTGCAAATGCTTGAGCAACTTGGCATTTCGGTGGAATTCAGCCACCACGAGGGTGGACCAGGTCAGAACGAGATCGACCTGCGCTACGCAGATGCGCTCACCATGGCCGACAACATCATGTCTTTCAGAACTGTGATCAAGGAAGTTGCAATCGAGCAGGGCGTTTACGCTACCTTTATGCCAAAGCCATTCACCCAGCACCCAGGCTCTGGAATGCACACTCACATGTCACTGTTCGAAGGCGACACCAACGCGTTCTTCGATGCCAGTGGTCAGTATCACCTATCAAAGACCGCTCGTCAGTTCATGGCAGGCGTGCTTCGTCACGCTCCTGAAATCACTGCCGTAACCAACCAGTACGTCAATTCATACAAACGTCTCTGGGGCGGCGGCGAAGCACCTTCGTTTGTCTGCTGGGGTCACAACAACCGTTCGGCACTGCTTCGTGTGCCGCTGTATAAGCCTGAAAAGGGCAACAGTTCACGAATCGAGTACCGCGCCATAGACTCGGCCGCTAACCCTTACCTCGCCTATGCACTTATTCTTTCGGCGGGCTTGAAGGGTATCGAGGAAGGCTATGAGCTTCCAGCGGAAACCGAAGACAACGTTTGGAACCTCACCGATTCAGAGCGACGTGCAATGGGAATTCAGCCGCTGCCGCAGAGCCTGGATCACGCCATTCGCAAGCTAGAAGAATCTGAACTTGCCGCAGAAGTTTTGGGCGAAGAAGTGTTCAGCTATGTTTTGGCCAACAAGCGTCGTGAGTGGAGCGAATACCGTTCGCAGGTAACTCCATTCGAACTTCACCAAAACCTCGAAACCCTTTAGTAGCTAATGGCTGGCCTGGGTCTTTCTGAGCTAGCGAGGTATGGGTTCGTTGACCTCGAGGGAACCGTTCCGAAGCTAGATCAATTAGTTAGCGCCATTGGTGATTCTGGTCGGTCTGCGCTTGCTGAACTGGGCCTGGCAGCTAATCCCGACCAAGCTCTAAACGCCTTGCTTGACCTTGCCGAAATTGACCGTTCAGCCGTTAAGAAGTTATTGGGCAAAACTGATTCAGCCGCTCGTCTGGTTCGCACTTTCGGTGCGTCTAGCGCAATGGTTGACCTGGTTAGGCGTCGTCCGGAGTTCTTGAATGTTTTCGACGCCAAGGAATCCACCCTGCCGGGTTTGGCCGAGCTTAGAAAGCGTTTTGATGCGGCGCTCGATCAGGCCAAAGGCTCAGCTGAAGAGCGCTGGGTAGCAATTCGCTTGGTTTATCGTCGTGAACTATTGCGTCTAATCGCATTCGATGTAACCCAACCCGATTCTGTGGAATCATTCTCTGATGTTTCAAGGCAACTTTCAGATCTCGCAACCGAGGCAATGGAAGCGGGCTTGCAGGTTGCCAGATGGGAACTCATCAACACCACCGACCACGGAACCTTTACCCGCGCTGAAGTTGACAACACCAAGTTGGCCGTGATTGCAATGGGTAAATGCGGTGCCAGAGAACTGAACTACATCAGCGACGTCGACGTTATCTATGTGGCCGACAGTGGTAGTGATGAACTTGAACGGGAGCGAGCACTGGAAATCGCGACCAGACTCGCCACGCGAATGATGCGAGCGATGGATGGCACGGCCAGCGAACCAATGCTTTGGCAGGTCGACCCAAATCTTCGACCAGAAGGTAAATCGGGAGCCTTGGTGCGAACCGTAGATTCACACATCAACTACTACGAACGTTGGGCGCAGAACTGGGAATTCCAAGCCCTTCTAAAAGCTCGGTTCGCTGCCGGCGACGGGGGCCTAGCCGAGGAATACTTAGCCCGTATCAGCCCTCTCGTGTGGTCCGCTACCGCCCGCGAAGGGTTTGTTGAGGCGGCTCAAAAAATGCGCGAACGCGTCATGGAGCACATTCCTGAAAATGAAGTGAATCGACAAATCAAACTTGGCCCGGGTGGTCTTCGTGACATCGAATTCACCGTGCAGCTTCTTCAGTTGGTGCACGGACGAACTGATGAATCGGTTCGTGTGGCAGACACCATGACTGCGATAGCCAGTCTTGCTAACGGCAGTTACATGAGCCGCTCAGATGCCGAAACATTCTTTAACCACTACAAGTTCCTGAGAACCATCGAGCACCGAATTCAGTTTTCGCAAATGCGGCGAACTCACCTGATGCCAGAAGCTGATAGTCAGGTTCGCGGTATTGCACGAGGAATTAATGCCAAGTGGACCAGCGAGCAACTTCTTGCACGTTGGAACGAGGTAAAGCTTGAAGTCAGATCGCTGCACCAAAAGGTTTTTTATCGACCGCTGTTGAGTGCAGTGGCCAAACTAGGCGACGGCGCACAGCTTTCCAGCGAGCAGATTCTCGACCGCCTACGAGCCATTGGATTTGATGATCCGAAGTCGGCGTCTGCCCACATCGAAGCACTTACTAGCGGCTTGTCAAGGCGTGCAGCGATTCAGAAACAATTGCTGCCAGTCCTTTTGGAATGGTTTGCCAAGGGTAGCGACCCAGATTCCGGCTTATTGGCCTTCAGGCGCCTCTCTGAGGACCTTGGAGAGTCACCGTGGTATTTGCGTATGCTTCGCGACTCCAGCGGTGCAGCGGAGCGTATGACCCAGGTTCTATCTACCAGCAAGTTAGCCACCGGGCTTTTTGAACGTCATCCTGAGGCAGCCGCTTGGTTTGAGGATCCCGCCGATCTCAAAGCCCTTTCGCTTTCCGAACTGCAACTTGAAATGAACTCAATCGTCGAGAGGCACGACGAAACTGAAAAAGCCGCTAACAGCATCAGGGGTATTCGCAGGAGAGAGACACTTCGCCTAGCCATGGGTGCAGTGCTCGGGGAACTGACCATCGACGAAATCTCGCAGGGTCTGAGCGATATTACCGAGAGTTACCTACTGGCATTGAAGTCGCTAACCGACGACGAATCAATCGATCTGGGAATTGTGGCGATGGGCAGATTCGGGGGAGCGGAACTAGGTTTTGGTTCCGATGCCGACCTAATGTTTGTCTACCGTGCGCTGGATTCTCAGGACGCTCAAAAAGTTGCCGAACGTCAAATCTCGGAACTTAGGCGTCTCGCGGCAGACCCCGTTCTCGAATTCGAATTCGATATCGATCTGAGACCCGAAGGTAAGAACGGTCCAATCGCCAGATCTCTCGATTCCTATACCGCTTACTACGAAAAATGGGCCAACACTTGGGAAGCGCAGGCACTCTTGAGAGCCAGAGTGATTGCCGGAAGCGAAGAACTAGTCTCCGACTTCACAGAGTTGATCGATCAGTACCGTTACCCGCATGAGGTGGCGCCTAGTGCCATCACCGAGATTCGCCGAATCAAAGCACGCGTTGAAACCGAACGCCTTCCACAGGGCGCAGATCCGAAGCGACACCTAAAACTTGGGCGTGGTTCACTAAGTGACGTGGAATGGTTGGTTCAGTTGATGCAACTCTCCAACGGAGCTAAGCACCCATCGATTAGAACTCCAAAGACGCTGGAAGCGCTAGAGGCGT
>JBEDKG010000017.1:0-3215 GCA_041172205.1 Actinomycetota bacterium
CCGCGGTTGTTGACCGGCAGACCCCACGACTCAATAACCTCGTCGGTCTGATTCTCAATGAAGTCGTTGTGGTCCACACTTAATTGTCGCCGATTGTCCTTAGGCTTGTTAGAGATTTCACGATTGGGGAAAGAATGAATAACAAATCATCAGGTCTTGGCTGCGGTGTGGCCGTAATCATTGCTGTTCTCTTTTACGTTGGGCAGTTCCTATTTACTAATCCTCTCGGTTGGGTTCTCATGATCGGTGGAGTTACTGCCTTGATTGCGACCTCAGTTTCGAGGAAAAAGAAGAATCAACTAAAACTGATTGAGTCACTTGAGAACTCTGCGCAAATCCTCGATGACATGGTGGCAGGCAAAGCCGCCACTCTAGATGTTGGCTTCAGCCTGCAAAAGGGTGAAAAGTTGATTTACGCCCTGTCAAACGTTGCCCTAACCGAATACCAAAGCACCGGCTCAACCTATTCTGGTGGATCGGTGGGAGTGAGCTTCCCACTCGTTGGATCAATTCGTGGAAATGTCGGTGGCCAGAGCGGACAGATTACAAAAAACCCAGAACAACTGATGATTGTTGATCAAGGTCGAGCCATCTTCACCGATCAGCGAATCATTTTTAGCGGAGCCAAGCTGGTACGTGACTGGGACCTCGACAAAGCGATTGAGGTTTCCCCAGGTCCAAACGGTTTCAACGTGAAAATTGCTGTTAGCAATCGCGAGCGAACCTCTGGACTTCAGTCACTTACTGCTTACGAGTTCGGTCCTGGATTCGCGGCGGCTTATGTATTCACCCTTCACACCCAAGGTGCTGCAGAAGCCAAGAAGTGGGTAAGCGAGCTGACTAAACGAATGAGAGATGGCGCGGCATCAGAGCGAGCCAAGCTACCTCAGAAGGCTATAGAAACTAAATAGCCAACATGTCGTGACGCACGATAATTGCGTCACGTGCAGGACCAACACCAATTGCCGAGATGCGGCAACCGCTTAGCTTCTCAACGGCCAGGATGTAGTCCTGTGCATTCTTTGGAAGCTCTTCGAAGGTGCGGCACTTGCTGATGTCCTCTTCCCAACCAGGGAAGTTTTCATAGATTGGCTTTGCATGGTGGAAGTCGCTTTGGCTCACTGGCACTTCTTCGTGACGCACGCCGTCGACTTCATAAGCAACACAAACCGGAATCTCTTTTAGACCGGTCAGTACGTCTAGCTTGGTGAGCACGAAGTCGGTTAGTCCGTTGATACGTGCCGAGTAGCGAGCAATCGGGGCGTCATACCAACCACAACGACGCGGACGTCCGGTGGTGGTGCCGAATTCGTGACCAGTCTTGCGAAGGAACTCGCCCGACTCGTCGAAGAGTTCGGTTGGGAACGGACCCGAGCCAACGCGGGTGGTGTAAGCCTTTACGATGCCGATGATCGACTTCAGCTGGCTTGGGCCAACACCCGAACCCGTAGAAGCGCCACCGGCGGTTGCGTTCGATGAAGTAACAAACGGATACGTTCCGTGGTCAACGTCGAGCATGGTTGCCTGGCCGCCCTCGAACAGCACAACCTTGTTGGCTTCAAGAGCCTGGTGAAGTTCTAGCGCGGTGTCGCCAACGTAAGGGCGAAGGCGCTCAGCGAAACCAAGCAGCTCGGCCACAACAGCTTCGGTTTTGATGGCAGCACGGTTGTAAACCTTGGTTAGCAGGTTGTTCTTGCTAACTAGCGCAGCCTCAACCTTCTGACGAAGGATGCTCTCGTCGAAAAGGTCCTGAATGCGAACTCCAACGCGGTTGATCTTGTCGGCGTAAGTTGGGCCAATGCCGCGACCGGTCGTGCCGATGGCACGCTTGCCTAGGAAGCGCTCGGTGACCTTGTCGATGGTCACGTTGTAAGAGGTGATCACGTGGGCGTTAGCCGAGATCCGAAGTTTTGAGGTGTCGATTCCGCGAGCGTTTAGTGCGTCTAGTTCTTCGAACAAAACGGCTGGGTCAATGACCACACCGTTTGAGATAACTGGAACGACGCCTGGGGTAAGAATGCCTGAAGGCAGAAGGTGAAGTGCGTACTTCTCGTTGCCGATTACTACGGTGTGACCAGCGTTGTTACCGCCGTTGAACTTGACCACGTAGTCGATGTGTTCTGCGAGTAGGTCTGTCGCCTTACCCTTACCCTCGTCGCCCCACTGTGCGCCGATGATTACTACTGCAGGCATGGCTACCCCTCTTCAAAGCTGGGATTCGTGCCCGAACTGAACACCACTTAATTTTACTCTAAATTTTTATGCCCTCCCCATCGGCCTCGTAATAGAGTGAAGCCATGGGGAAACACGAGAAACCGAAAGAGATTCCGGCAGACAAGCTCGCAGAGAATATGCCGCCTGCTCGCAAGCCCAATATGGCTTCGAAGCTAGCTGATTTACGCGCGAAGTATGTTGCTAGACGCGATGCTCAGGAGGCAGCCCAGGAAAAGGCGTCCGACGAGTTCGACCGCAAGACCTGGAATTGGTTTCGAAAAACTTGGCTAGGTAAGGCATGGGTTCGCTTTCGCAATAATTTGAAGAAGACCAAGCGCGGCCGCAGAATTCTAAGCGGGATCTACCTCACCATGGCAGGTAGCGGCTTACTTCTATTGTTAGCTGCGCGGCCTTTGCTTGGCTTGTGGTTTGACAGTTGGGGCGGGCACGTCAACCTCACCGACAAACAACTGCAAGCGGGTTACTACGAAGGGTGTAGTGGCTCAAAACATTGCAGTCCCGATGGAGCAGCCTACCGAGACATGACCGCTTCGGAAAAGGCCAGCGACCCTAATTGCAAACCAAATGCCGACGAATGCATAAGTGTGATTCCACTGCGCCTTGAATGTGCCTACGTCACAGTGGTAATCGACGAATACGAAAAGAAGGACGACTGGTCGGCAGCGAACCGACTTTTCCTTGAGGAATATCCGGAAGGTCGCAAGAACTGGGTTCGAGGAAAACCTTTCACATTCTCGATCGCTGGATTGAATGCAAAATACGATCACTGGGTTATCGACCAGGTTCGTTGCAACTCCTAAGTTCAACGTCTTAGCCTGGCGTTAGCCTTGAGCGATGGGGAAACTTTACAAAATACTTTCTTTGACGGCGCTACTTGTGCTGCTGACCGGCTGTTCGGTCGTTCCATCCGACTACGACGCATTGCCGGATCCCACCCAAACCGCGCAGCCAACGGAAACTCCGCTTCCCACCGAGACTCC
>JBEDKG010000018.1:0-3392 GCA_041172205.1 Actinomycetota bacterium
CTCACCACTCCCAACTATTCTTCCGCCCAACTGCTGGCCGAAACACCGAAGAGTTTTTCACGAACACCATGATCGGTGAATTCTGGGTTGGGCCACGTCCTGGTCTTGAATCGGTTGAAGCGCTGCTTGGAATTGAAACCCAAGACCTTGCCGACTTCGATGACCTGATTTCGAACCTGCCAGACGATCTGGTGATTCGCTTGGACAACGCTGAGTTGAAGCAGTTCGTGGACGAACTTCGCCTGGTCAAAGACGCTTACGAGATTGAGCAGATGCGCGGCGCGGTTGAGGCCAGCGTGAACGGCTTCAACGACGTACTGCGAGCACTTCCTTGGGCCATGGCTCACGAGCGCGGAGAACGTGTGGTTGAGTCGGCATTCTTCGCCAGAGCACGCATGGATGGCAACGACCTCGGATACGAGACCATCGCGGCATCTGGTTCCCATGCCTGTATTTTGCACTGGATTCAGAACGATGGTCCGGTTGTGCCTGGAGACTTATTGCTTCTAGATGCCGGAGTTGAACTGGAATCGCTTTACACGGCAGACGTCACCAGAACCATTCCGGTGACCGGCCACTTCAACCCAACTCAGCGCAAGGTTTACGAAGCGGTTTTGGAAGCAGCCGATGCTGCTTTCGCAATTGCCAAGCCGGGCGTTTTGTTCCGCGAACTGCACGAGGCCGCCATGGAGGTCATCGCCAAGAAGATGATCGAGTGGGGTTTCATTGACATCACTCTCGAAGAGGCTCTGGCCGGCGACCGCCAACTTCACCGTCGCTGGATGGTTCACGGCACCAGCCACCACCTAGGCATGGACGTTCACGACTGCGACACCGCACGCCGGGAAATGTATCGCGAGGCACCACTTCGCGAAGGCATGATTTTCACGATCGAACCAGGGCTTTACTTCCAGCCAGACGACCTTCGGGTTCCCGAAGAGTTCCGCGGCATTGGGGTTCGAATCGAGGACGACGTGCTGGTCACCGCTAACGGTGTTGAAAACCTGACCGCTGCCCTACCTCGTCACCCAGACGACGTTGAAGCTTGGATTGCTTCGGCTAGTTAGTCGGCTTTGGCGCCTTGGCGAGCGCTTCGTTGGCGGCACTTAACAAGTCTTTAGGGATCTGAATCTCGTAGGTGTCAGCAACCAGTTGCTGCTGGGACACAAAGCTGCGCTTGTTTCGGCTGAGCGAAAAACGTACCACGTTGGCTAGTGCACCCATACCTGCAAAGGTCACCACGGTTGGGGCAAACCCGGCCATAGTGGCATCGGTCGAAGTAAATCCGTGCCAAACCAAACCGATAATGGCTCCATTCAAGGCTCCGGTTAGGGCAATTCGTGAATAGTTGATGCGACCACGAGTGCGCTCCACGGTTCGAACGCCTCGACCAACGATGGCAATCTGGCGAACCGGGAAGTTTCCGGCGAGCATTTTCTCAACGTGCTCCACAGCAGCGTCGTAGGTTTCGAACTTGGCGAAAATTTCTGCGCCAGGTGCAGCTTCACTTTTCTTTGCCACTCGTTTGTCCTTTGTTTAGATACCTATTCTGGCATGCCCTTGACGGCTCGTCTAAGGTTGATTAGGTGAGCGTAACCAGAGTTTATGTAGCCCGTCTTGTGGGCTGTGGCGTCTTTGACCCCGCGGGAGACCGTGTTGGAAAAGTCATCGACGTTCTTGTGGCATACCGAAAAGCTGGCTCACCGAAGGCAACCGGTCTACTTATTGAGATTTCTGGCCGTCGTCGCGTCTTCGTTCCAATCACTCGAGTGACCTCAATCGTTCCCGGTCAGGTCATCACCACCGGACTTATCGACCTTCGCCGCTTCACCCAGCGCGGCCGTGAAGTGCGCGTAATTGCTGAGATTTTGGGTCGCCGCGTTACTTTGACCGACGGCTCGAGCATCGCCAACATCGAAGACATCGCCATCGAGGTCACCAAGTCAAAGGACTGGTTCGTTAGCGAACTGTTCCTACGCAAGCCAAAGACTTCGGCTTCTCCTTTTGCCCGCGGTGAAACCATGTTTGCCACCTGGGACCAGATCATTGAGTCGGATCCAAACGACGACGGTCACAACGCATCCGCTCTGATCGCCAGCTATTCAGACCTTCGCCCAGCCGACCTTGCCTCGGCACTTATGGACCTACCAGACGACCGCATGGTTGAGGTTGCTGAAGAGCTAGATGATGAGCGTTTGGCAGATGTACTTGAAGAGCTTCCTGAAGAAGAGCAGATTGACATTCTTGAGGAGCTAGACGACGAACGTGCGGCCGAGGTTCTAGACCTCATGGAGCCGGACGACGCCGCCGACCTTATGGCGAACCTGCCGAAGGAACGTTCCGAGGCCATCCTTGAACTGATGGATGAAGAAGAAGCCGACGACCTTCGTATGTTGATGCAGTACGACGAATACACCGCCGGTGGTTTGATGACCACCGAGCCAATTATTTGTGCCGCCGATGCAACCGTCGCAGAGGCAATGGCTCTGATTCGCCGCAAAGAGATTTCACCGGTTTTGGCCGCTTCGGTTTTTGTGACCCTGCCACCTTACGAGGTTGCAACGGGCCGCTACCTTGGCGTGGTTCACTTCCAAAAAATGCTTCGCTATCCACCACACGAGCGTCTAGGCTCGCTATTGGACACCGACATTGAGCCAATCAAGCCGGACACCCACATCTCGGTTATTCACCGTACTTTCGCGAACTACAACCTGGTTGCCCTGCCTGTCGTTGACGACGAGCAGCAACTAATTGGTGTGGTTACCGTAGACGACGTGCTTGACCACCTATTGCCAGAAGACTGGCGTACCGAAGAAGAGGCAGGTGCCAAATGAGTAAGTCAAAAAACCGTCTCGACGCACCGATCGGTACCCGTTCACGTTTCCCTCGTCTGAGCATCGACCAAGAACAGTTCGGTCGCGCCTCGGAAAGTTTCGCGCGTGCCATGGGTACCGGCGGCTTTCTTATCGGCATGACCTTCTTTTGTGTGGTCTGGCTGGCTTGGAACACCTTCGCACCTGAAACCATTCAGTTCGACCCACGTCTAACCAACTTCACCCTGCTGACCCTAATCCTCTCTATGCAGGCTTCCTACGCAGCACCGCTAATCCTTTTGGCTCAGAACCGCCAGGACGACCGTGACCGCGTGAAGTTCGAGCAGGACCGCCAGCGTGCCGAGCGCAACCTTGCCGACACCGAATACCTAGCCCGCGAGGTTGTTGCCCTGCGTTTGGCTATGGAAGAAATGGCGACCAAGGATTTCGTGAAAGATGAACTTCGCGACCTGATGCGTGAACTTCTTGAGGAACTTCGCGAGCCTGCCAAAAAGACCAAACCAAAGGGCAAATGACTTCACGCGATGAGGCCCTAGCCGCTCTGGCTAGCGTCATTGA
>JBEDKG010000019.1:0-6192 GCA_041172205.1 Actinomycetota bacterium
AAACGTTGACTCTGTGGTGAAGACCCTGCTTAGCCGCGGGCTAATTACCGAGCTTTACACCGACTCAGAAACCGGTGCCGTGAACTTCGGCACCACCGATCTAATGCTGGAACTACTCGGCATCAATTCTCTCGACGAGCTTCCGCCGTTGAGCCCACACCTACCGGATGCGAACAGTGACTTTGAACTCTAATAACGAACCACAACGACTACAAAAGGCGCTGGCTGCTGCTGGCATCGCCAGTCGCCGAGCCTGCGAAGACCTGATTGTTCAGGGGCAGGTAAAAGTAAATGGCAAGTTGGTTACCGAACTCGGTACCCGAATCGATGTTGAAAAAGACAAGGTAACCGTTCGCGGAGTGCCAGTGGTTTTCGATACCAACCGCGTCTACCTAGCGCTCAACAAGCCAAAGGGTTTCATAAGCACCATGGCCGATGAAGAAGGTCGACCTGACCTTTCGAAATTCGTACTCGACTACGACCGAGTCTTCAACGTCGGGCGTCTCGATGGTGAAACCACCGGCCTGATCTTGATGACCAATGATGGCGAACTTGCCAACAAGCTTTCTCACCCAAAGTTTGGTGTTGAAAAGACTTACGTGGCACTGATTCACGGAATCGCGACCGAAGAGACCATTCACAAACTTATGAGCGGTTTCGAATTGGAAGACGGTTTCATCAAAGCCGATCGTGCTCGCATCGTCGACCAGTCAAAGGGTCACACCATGATCGAGGTCGTGCTGCACTCTGGGCGTAACCGCATCGTTCGCCGTATGTTCGAGTTCCTGGGTCTACCGGTGGTTGACCTAGTTCGTAAGCAGTTCGGTCCGATTCACCTCGGCGGGCTAAAACTGGGCCACACTCGCCAGTTGAGTAAAGTTGAGGTTGGTGAACTTTTGAAGTTCTCAGAAGGCGTGAAGCCACGCGCACCAAGACCTCGCAACAAGAACGCAGCTAAGAAGAAACGATAAAGATGATTAGAGCCATCCGTGGAGCCACTCAGCTCGATGTCGATGAGCGCGAGCATCTGCTGAAGCTAACCGCCGAGTTACTTTCCAAGATTCTTCACGCCAACGACGTTGACAATTCAGACCTCATTTCAATTTTCTTCACCGCTACACCAGACATTCACTCTGAGTTTCCAGCTGTTGCAGCCAGGTCGCTTGGGCTTGGGGATGTTCCGCTACTTTGCTTCGTTGAGATGGACGTTGCCGGGGCACTGCCTCGTACCATTCGCGTGATGGTGAACGTCAACACCGACAAGGCTCGTGGCGAAATTCAGCACATTTATCTTCGCGGAGCAACAGCTCTTAGGCAGGATCTAGCTCAGTGACCACTGGCAGGATTCAGGGAACGGTTCGAATTGTTGGTGCAGGACTCATTGGCACCAGCATTGGGCTAGCCCTGTCCAAGCTGGGTATTCCAGTTGTCTTGGAGGATTCGTCTCCTGCTAATGCACGTTTGGCTTCCGATTACGGCGCTGGCAGTCTGGCTAGTTCAAATGATCAACCATCGCTCATTGTGGTTTGTGTTCCGCCAGATGTTACCGCGCGCGTGGTGGTTGCAGAGCTCGGTGCACACCCGGGCGCAATTGTCACCGATGTGGCTTCTGTGAAGTCTTCAATCATCGATGAAATCGCTGCATCCGGCGCCGACCTGTCTCGTTACGTGGGCTCTCACCCAATGGCCGGTCGAGAAAAGGGTGGTGCGGCTTCTGGTCGAGCAGATATCTTTGTCGGACGCCCTTGGGTTATTGCCGAGCATGCCGAAAGTACACCGGCCGCCAGCAAATTGGTTGAAGAGCTCGCTCTAGATTTGCAGTCGGCACCGGTTCGAATGTCGCCGCTTGAGCATGACCGTGCAGTGGCGTTGGTTTCGCACGTTCCTCAGTTGGTTTCCTCGCTTATGGCTGGCCGACTAATTGGCGCGAACGGAGTGGAGCTTGCGGGGCAGGGGCTACGCGACACCGTGCGCATTGCCGCCAGCGACCCTAAGCTTTGGGTTCAAATTCTCGGGGCTAACAGTTCCGAAGTGGTTTCCATTTTGGAAGAGTATTCGAAGGACTTGACTCAGGTCATCGAGGCACTTCGCGATGTTTCAAAGGCCGGTGCACTTTCAACCATTGATCAGGCGATTGCTAACGGTAATCGCGGAGTCGAGCAGATTCCTGGCAAGCACGGCTCTCGAAACTCGCAGTTCAGTGCTCACGTTGTAATGATCGACGACCAGCCTGGCGAACTTGCACGACTACTTACCGAGATTGGTGAGATTGGCATCAACGTTGAAGACCTCAAGTTGGAGCATTCACCAGGTGCGCCAATCGGACTCGTGGAACTGCAGGTTCTGCCGAGTGTTTCCGACAAACTCACCAAAGATCTAACCGAGCGCGGATGGAGATTTGCCTAATGGCTGAAATTATCGCTATCGACGGACCAGCCGGTTCTGGTAAATCAAGCGTTTCTAAGGAAGTAGCTCGTCGGCTGTCTTTCGGTTATCTAGACACGGGCGCCGCCTATCGCGCATTGGCTTGGGCGATTGCTGAGGGTCACGTGGCCAGACCTGCGGCTGACGCGGAAAAATTCGGCGGCTTCGATTACTCAATTTCCTTGAACCCTGACGATTTCTGGGTAAAGAGTTATGGCGTAGACATTACCGAAGCGATTCGCCTTCCTAAGATTGCCGAAAGTGTTTCTGCCGTAGCCTCCGTTCCAGCGGTTCGCAGGTTCATGAAGGAACTTACCCGCGGCTTGGTGGCTCAAAGTGAACTTGCCGGAGTGGTCGTTGAAGGGCGCGACATCACCACCGTTGTGGCACCGGATGCTCCAGTTCGCCTTTTACTTACGGCCAGCGAAGAGATACGCTTAGAACGTCGTGCGAAAGAACTTTCGCCAGAAGATCTCGCAACTTTGCGTAAGCAGGTTTTAGAGCGAGACAAGTCGGACTCCAAGGTCGTTGATTTCATGAAGCCGGCCGAAGGTGTTGACCTAGTGGACACCACAAATTTAGATTTTGAACAGACTGTGCAAGCGGTGCTGTCGATTATTAGAGAGCAGTTATAGCCATGAGCGATGAATTCGACAAGGATTTCGATCCAGCTTTTATTGAAAAGTTGGACGCAATCAGCGATGCCGACGCCGAAGCCCGTGCGAAGAGCCTCCGTGCAGGTCTGGAAGACTACGACCTAGAAAGCGAAGACTTCGACGTCATCGACGGTGACCTAGACGGAATCGTCGACGAGGAAGAACTTGGACCGCTTCCGGTTCTAGCAATTGTTGGCCGCCCGAATGTTGGCAAGTCGGCCTTGGTGAACCGAATCATCGGACGCCGCGAAGCCGTTGTCGAAGACAAGCCAGGTGTTACTCGCGACCGAGTTAGCTACAAGGCCGAATGGAACAACCGTAAGTTCACCCTGGTTGACACCGGTGGCTGGGAGCCAAACGCTAAGGGAATCGACAAGTCGGTTGCCGAGCAGGCTGAAATCGCCATTGAGTTGGCCGACGCGGTTCTTTTCGTAGTTGATGCCACAGTTGGAGCAACTTCCACCGATGAGCGCGTAGTGAAGCTTCTGAGGGCTTCTGGCAAGCCAGTGATCCTCGCCGGTAACAAGATTGATGACGTTTACCAAGAGCCTGAGATCGCGAACCTGTGGTCGCTCGGTCTCGGTGAGCCAATGCCGGTTTCAGCCCTCCACGGTCGCGGTGTTGCAGACATGCTTGATGCCGCGCTCGCGGTTCTTCCAAAGGTTTCTGGCGTTGCCCAGATGGAAGTTGGCGGACCTCGTCGTGTGGCTCTAATCGGTCGCCCGAACGTGGGTAAGTCTTCACTTCTGAACAAGGCAGTTGGCTCTGAGCGTGCGGTTGTGAACGACCTAGCTGGTACCACCCGCGACCCAATCGACGAGCAGGTAACCATTGCTGGCAAGGTCTGGCGTTTTGTAGACACCGCCGGTATCCGACGTAAGAAGCACCTGGCTCAGGGTGCAGACTTCTATGCCTCGCTTCGCACACTTGCCGCTCTTGAGCGCGCTGAAGTTGCCGTGGTTTTGTTCGACGTCATGGAGCCGATTTCTGAAGCTGACATCCGCATCGTTGACATGGCACTGGAATCTGGCCGCGCATTGGTTCTGGCTTTTAACAAGTGGGACGAGCTAGACGACGAACGTCGTCGCTGGTTGGAACGCGAAATCGAAACCAAGTTGGCTCACGTGGCTTGGGCACCGCGAGTGAACATTTCGGCCAAGACCGGTCGCCACATCGAGAAGTTGGTTCCAGCGCTGGAAGTTGCTTTGGACTCATGGGACACCAGAATTCAGACCGGAAAGTTCAACGCGTTCCTGCAGGAACTTTCAATGGAATTCCCGCACCCGGTTCGCGGTGGAAAGCAGCCTCGCATTCTGTTCGCAACTCAGGCTGCGATTCGTCCTCCAAAATTTGTGTTGTTTACAACCGGATTCTTGGACGAGGGCTACCGCCGATTCATTCAGCGACGACTTCGCGAAACTTACGGTTTCGAGGGTTCGCCGATCGAAATTGGTATGCGTGTTCGAGAGAAGCGCAAGCGCACCTAAGGGTGCAACGGGCTGTAGCGCAGCTTGGTAGCGCACTTGTCTGGGGGACAAGGGGTCGCAGGTTCAAATCCTGTCAGTCCGACAACGATGAAAGGTTGGTGAGATAAGTGGAGGAACTTTCCATTTGGGCGCAATTGCGCACTCTGCCAAACCTGTTGAGCCTGCTTCGTCTGGCCCTGGTTCCAGTCTTCTTGGTTCTAATCATTACCGGACATTCAATCTCGGCATTCTTGGTTTTAGCTGTGGCCTCGTTCACCGACTGGCTCGACGGGTATCTGGCTCGCAAACTGAACCAGGTAACGCGCATCGGTGCCTTACTTGATCCAGCTGCCGACCGACTATACATTTTTGCCACCTTGATTGGTTTGGCTGTAACCGGTGCAATTCCGGCCTGGCTGCCTGTTGTAGTTATTTCTCGCGATGTTTTGTTGGCATTCACCATTCCCGTTCTGGCGTCACGAAACTATGGTCCGCTACCGGTGCACTTCTTTGGTAAGGCTGGCACTTTTGCTCTGCTTTACGCATTCCCGCTGCTACTTCTCGCCGATTGGTGGATAGCGGCCAAGTTCGTAATTTTGCCTGTCGCCTGGGCCTTCGCGCTGTGGGGTGTAGCCCTCTACTGGTATGCAGGGTTCCTCTACGTGAAGCAAGTTTTGCAACTGGTGAAATCGACCCCAAAAGTTACGCTAAATTAGATAAATCATGAGTGCAGATTCCAACTTCGACAACGCTAAATCAGAGGACGTTACCTCTACCCAGCGCTTTGCTGAAGACCTCATCGAAGACCCTAAAGATGGTCTTGATGAAGAGGAACTTGCTGCCGTTTCGGCACTACCTGCCGGCTCCGCTCTACTGATCGTGAAGCGCGGACCTAGTGATGGTTCTCGATTCCTTCTCGACGTAGACGTGACCACCGCGGGTCGTCACCCGAATGCAGAAATTTTCTTGGACGACGTCACTGTCTCTCGCAAGCACGCGGAATTCAAGCGTGATGCAAATGGCTTCACCGTTACCGACCTCGCTTCTTTGAACGGCACCTATCTAAACGGCTCTCGAGTTGATTCGGCCAAGCTTTCCGATGGCGACGAAGTCCAGGTAGGAAAGTTCAAGCTGACTTTCTACTCGGCAAACGCTGGGCGAGCGTAACGTGGGTGCACGTCCCACCTCGTTGGCTACCGCGAGGTCTTCAAAACTATTTACCATCGGTCGAGTTCTCGACATTCTTGAGCTTGATTTCCCAGAACTTTCACCTTCAAAGCTGCGCTTTCTAGAGGACCAGGGTTTGGTGACCCCGCAGCGAACCGATTCGGGCTACCGTAAGTTCACAGAAGATGACATTGACCGCCTGCGCATCATTCTCGAGTTGCAGCGCGACCAGTACCTGCCACTAAAGGTCATTCGTCAGTACCTAGACGACCTAGACGCCGGCAAAACTCCGAAACTACCTAACTCCGCAGAACCTAAGAGCTTGCGAGTCAAGCAGGGTAAAAAGTTCACCGAGCTAGAGCTAATTGCTGAAACCGCGATTACTCCAGCTCTGATTGCCGATGCCAGGGAAGTGGGCCTTATCTCGGCCGAGCCTTTCTCAGCAGCCGATGTGGCAGTTGCTCGCGCGGTTGTGCAAC
>JBEDKG010000020.1:0-4847 GCA_041172205.1 Actinomycetota bacterium
ACCAAAGGCTAAGACCGAAGCGAACGACATCGTGGTCAAGGCAATTACCGGTGTCTTCACCGAATTCGATGTTGCCGCCCGTGTGGTCGGCTTCTCGCGTGGCCCAACAGTGACTCGCTACGAAATCGAACTGGCTCCTGGCGTCAAGGTCGAGGCGGTCACCCGTCTTTCGAACAACCTCAGCTATGCGGTTGCCAGCAACGAGGTTCGAATCCTTGCACCAATTCCTGGTAAGTCGCTAATCGGTTTGGAAATCCCAAACACCGATCGCGATACCGTGTCACTGGGAGATGTGCTTCGTTCAAAGGTTGCCACCGAGAGTAAGCACCCGATGACCATCGGTGTCGGTAAAGACGTTGAGGGTGGCTTCGTTATCGCCAACCTTGCCAAGATGCCTCACCTCCTGGTTGCCGGTGCAACCGGTGCCGGTAAGTCTTCGTTCGTGAACTCGATGATTACCTCGATTCTGATGCGTGCAAAGCCGGCAGAAGTTCGCATGGTGCTGATCGACCCGAAGCGCGTGGAACTTGCCGCCTACCAGGGTGTTCCTCACCTGATCACCCCGATCATTACCAACGCCAAGAAGGCTGCCGAAGCACTGCAATGGGTAGTGAAAGAAATGGACATGCGCTACGACGACCTAGCGTCGTTCGGTTTCAAGCACGTCGACGATTTCAACCGCGCGGTAGTGGCCGGAACTGTCAAGGTTCCAGAGAATTCGCAGCGTGTGCTTCAGCCATACCCTTACCTGTTGGTGGTTGTGGATGAGCTTGCAGACCTCATGATTGTGGCGCCTCGTGATGTTGAAGACTCAATCGTTCGAATCACCCAGTTGGCGCGTGCGGCAGGTATCCACCTGGTGCTAGCAACTCAGCGTCCGTCGGTAGATGTCGTTACCGGTCTAATCAAGGCGAACGTTCCAAGCCGCTTGGCTTTCGCAGTGTCATCTGTAACGGACTCTCGAGTTATCTTGGACAGCCCTGGTGCCGAGAAGTTGGTTGGTCAGGGTGATGCACTGTTCTCACCAATGGGAACCAACAAGCCAATTCGTGTTCAGGGCGCTTGGCTCAGCGAAGAAGAACTTGAGCGCGTGGTTAGCCACGTGAAGCAGCAGATGGATCCTGAATACCGTTCCGACGTAGACGAGCCGGTTGCTGCTAAGGGAATGGTCGACGCCGACATCGGCGACGACTTAGAGGTTCTACTGCAGGCTGCCGAGCTGATCATCAACTCGCAGTTTGGTTCCACTTCAATGCTTCAGCGCAAGCTTCGCGTTGGTTTCGCAAAGGCTGGCCGACTGATGGACCTCCTCGAGTCACGCAACATTGTGGGACCGAGCGAAGGCTCCAAGGCGCGTGAAGTTATGGTCAAGCCAGAAGACCTCGCTACCGTATTGGCTGGGCTTCGTGGTGAGCCTGGAGTCAAGACATCAACCGATGTTGCAAATGCGGCTAACCGTATCGACCACGGCACTATGGCTGCGGGGGAGTTCGAAGAATTCATCCCTAAGGGCAACCCAGACGAAGACGAAGAAGACGCTTGGCTTCTAACCGGCCGCGACGAATGAACCTTCCGAACCTAATTACCTTGGCCCGCATTGCGTTGGCGCCACTGTTTATTTGGGTGTTGTTTGTGTTTCAGAACCCAGCCGCCCACGAGCGCTGGATTGTGGTCTTCCTGTTTGTGTTGGCAAGCGCCACGGATGGTGTCGATGGAGCACTGGCCCGCAAGCGAAACCAGGTAACCGATCTCGGCAAGCTGCTAGACCCGATAGCCGACAAGGTTCTGATTGGTGGCGCGCTGCTAGCGCTCTCGGCATTAGGCCAAATCGACTGGTGGATTACCGCAGTTATCTTGATTCGTGAAATTGGAATCACCGTGTACCGCTTTGCTGTAATCAAGGACCGCGTAATTGCGGCATCTGGCGGAGGCAAGCTCAAGACCATCATGCAATCGATAGCCGTCGGTTTCTACCTCTCGCCGCTGGCCGGCTACTGGGCACCAATTGGCATCCTGCAGCTTGGTATTTTGTACTTCGCGCTGGTACTCACTCTGGTTAGTGGCATTCAATACCTTGCGGCGGCTCGAAAGTGAGTGCCGAAGTAATCCTGGACGCCTTGCGTGCCTCCGACAAGAAACTGATCTTTGCCGAATCGATTACCGGCGGCTTGCTGGTTGATGCTTTCATCTCAATTCCTGGCGCATCAGACGTCGTCCTAGGTTCTGAAGTTACCTACGCCAGCGAACTCAAGGTTGCCCTTCTCGGCGTCGATGAAGAAGTCCTTGCTGAAAAAGGAGCAGTTTCGGCGGAAGTGGCAATCGCCATGGCCCAGGGTGTTGGCGCGGTAGGTCAGGCAAGCCTTGATTTGCCGGCTGGGCAGGTTATTGCGGTCTCCACCACCGGCAACGCCGGTCCCGACGGTGAACCGGTTGGGTTGGCTTATGTGGCAATCCACGATGGCAAGAAAACCAAGGTTCACGAGCTACGCCTAGAGGGCAGCAGAGCCGAAATCCGCAGCGGAGTAGTGGCCCAATCAATTTCACTACTGCGGGAACATTTAGGGCTCTAAAACTGTTTTAGATCTCACTGCTACCACTCAGGAAACTCCAAGGTGAATTGGTAAAACTTGTCGGTAGCAGCAGGTAAGTTATTTAGCAGGAGGTAGCACATGGTTCTAGTGCGTCACGAAATTGGTGAGGTTCTACGCGACATTCGTATGTCAAAGCGTCAGACTCTTCGCCAGGTCGCTGCCCGCGCTGCCGTTGCTCTCGGATACCTAAGCGAAATCGAACGCGGCCAGAAGGAAGTTTCTTCGGAGCTATTGTTTTCAATCGCTGAGGCCCTCGATGTTCCAATCTCGCAAATCATGCGTGAGGTTTCAGATCGCCTAGCTGTTGCCGAAGGCGTGAACATCCCAGACACCATTCCGGCCGAACTTTTCGCTTCGGTCAATGGCTCGCTACTAAACATTCGCTAAGTTGCGACTCTCCAAATTCCGCGAACTCATGAACGATGAGTTTGGCTTGGCCTATGCCGCGGTAATCGAAACCGACCTGGTTCTAACCGAACTGCAGGATCGAACCGCGAAACAGTGCATGAAAGACGGGGAAGACCTTCGCGAGGTCTGGTTTGCCATCTGCCGAGCAAATAACGTTCCGGAAGCCCGTTGGCACGGTCTGAACAAAATTACGAAAAAATAGACACGCCGAAAAGATTTATTCGAAAACTTGTTCGAATATTGCTAGAGTCGATTTATCGAGGAGTGGAGTTATCCACAAATCGAAAACGCCGGTGGTCAATGTCGCTGGTTCGGAATAGTGTCACATCAGAATAAAAACGTGATGGCCCACCGGGCAGAAGAAGAGGAAGAAATGGCAAGTCCAGCAGAACGCGAAAAGGCTCTAGACACAGCCCTAGCTCAGATCGATCGTCAGTTCGGTAAAGGCTCGGTTATGCGCCTCGGCTCAGACGACCGCGCTCCGGTAGAAACCATCCCAACCGGCTCAATCGCTCTAGATGCAGCCCTTGGCATCGGCGGCCTTCCTCGTGGCCGAATCATTGAGATCTACGGCCCAGAATCTTCAGGTAAGACCACTCTTACCCTGCACGCAATTGCCAATGCTCAGAAGAACGGCGGAGTTGCCGCGTTCATCGACGCAGAGCACGCTCTAGACCCTGAATACGCAAAGGCGCTAGGCGTAGACATCGATGCACTTTTGGTTAGCCAGCCAGACACCGGTGAGCAAGCTCTAGAAATCGCCGACATGTTGGTTCGCTCGGGAGCCATCGACCTAATCGTGGTTGACTCGGTTGCCGCACTGGTACCACGTGCCGAAATCGAGGGTGAAATGGGAGACACTCACGTTGGTCTCCAGGCTCGCCTAATGTCGCAGGCACTTCGCAAGCTAACAGGTGGCCTAAACAGCACCAACACCACCATGATCTTCATCAACCAGCTGCGCGAAAAGATTGGTGTGTTCTTTGGAAGCCCAGAAACAACAGCCGGTGGTAAGGCTCTAAAGTTCTATGCTTCGGTTCGCCTAGACATCCGCCGCATTGAGACCTTGAAGGATGGCACCGAGGCTGTGGGTAACCGTACCCGCGTCAAGGTTGTCAAGAACAAGATGGCCTCACCGTTCAAGCAGGCCGAGTTCGACATCATCTACGGAATCGGTATCTCTCGCGAGGGTAGCCTCATCGACTTCGGTGTTGACCACGACATCGTAAAGAAGTCTGGCGCCTGGTACACCTACGAGGGTGAGCAGCTTGGTCAGGGTAAGGAAAACGCTCGCAAGTTCCTAATCGAGAACGCCGGCGTTGCCGACGAAATCGAGAAGAAGATCAAGACCAAGCTCGGAATTGGTGTTCCTCGTGCGGTTGCCGATCTTCCTGCAGAAGAACTACCTCCAGTAGTTGCTACCGAGGCTAAGGATGCCAAGGCGGCAACCGCCTAACATGGCTTTTCAGCGCAGGGGTCGAACTCGAGTCGAAAAAGACGATTCGGATTCGACCCCTTCGCTATCCCCGGAACGTCAGGAAGCTAGAGCCAGAAACGTGTTGCTCTACCAACTTTCTCGCTCCATCAAATCGAAAGACCAGTGCCGCAAGATTCTAGAAAAACGCGGAATCGACTCTGAAATTGCCGAACGAATTTTGGATCGGTTTGAAGAAGCTCAACTAATCGACGATGTGGTCTTTGCCAGAGTCTTCACGAACTCGCGCGTAAACACCAAAGGCCTAGCCAAATCGGCAATCGCTCGAGAATTGCGCGAAAAGGGTATCGGTCAAAACCTCATCGAAGAGGCCCTTGTAGAACTCGATACAGATAGCGAGCAAGCGAGAGCCA
>JBEDKG010000021.1:0-3257 GCA_041172205.1 Actinomycetota bacterium
CCGATCGTCCAGTCTTGGACAGCGAGGCTGCCGAACTTCGCAAAATTGTCGCCGATTTTTCAGACTCCGACGTTCGTGAACTTGGCGAAACCGAAGCGGTCACGAAGCACGACGTCAAAGCCGTTGAATATTTCATTCGCGCGCGCCTCGAAAAGCTTGAGCGAAACGACCTTCTCGAGCTAACCCACTTCGGTTGCACCAGCGAAGACATTAACAACCTCAGCTACGCAATTACCGTGCGCGACGCCATCCAGAATGTTTGGCTGCCTAAGGCTCACGCGCTGGTTGCCAAGCTTTCAGAACTCAGCGACAAATACATCGACGCCGCGATGTTGGCTCGCACCCACGGACAGCCAGCAACCCCAACCACCATGGGTAAAGAGCTAGCAGTTTTTGTGCACCGACTAAACCGCCAGCTTGAGCGCGTTGCTAAGACCGAATACCTTGGCAAGTTCTCGGGAGCAACCGGAACTTTCTCAGCACACGTTGTGGCAGCGCCAGAGGTTGACTGGATTAAGCAGTCGCAAGACTTCGTTACCGGTCTCGGCCTCACCTGGAACCCGCTAACTACCCAGATTGAAAGCCACGACTGGCAGGCCGAGCTTTACTCTTCGGTTGCGCTGTTCAACCGAATTCTTCACAACCTTTGCACCGACATCTGGAGCTACATCTCGGTCGGCTACTTCAAACAGATTCCTCAGGCTGGGGCAACAGGTTCTTCGACGATGCCCCACAAGATCAATCCAATTCGCTTCGAAAACGCAGAATCGAACCTCGAGCTTTCGAACGCAATTCTCGACTCAATCGGTTCCACCCTGGTCACCAGCCGTTTGCAGCGCGACCTCACCGACTCATCAACCCAGCGCAACATTGGTCTGGGCCTAGGTCACAGCATGCTTGCCCTCGACAACGTGACCCGCGGACTTAGCGAGATTGACCTAAACGCCGGAGTTCTAGAAGCCGACCTAAACGACAACTGGGAAGTTCTCGGCGAAGCAATTCAAACCGTGATTCGCGCCGAGGTGGCTGCCGGTCGTTCGAAGATCTCAGACCCTTACGCACTGCTCAAGGACCTAACCCGTGGAAAGCGAATCGGTCACGATGACCTAATCGCTTTCATCAACGGCTTGGACATCTCGAAAGAGGCTAAGCAACGCCTGATTGCCCTTCGTCCTGGTACTTACACCGGTCTAGCCGATGAACTTACCAAGCGCTTCCGCAAGTAATTCGACTTCAGCGCAAAAGGCTTTAGTGCAGGGTTGAATCTGCCCGACCAACTTTTAGTTCTTTGAATTCAACCGTCAAACCTGCGCGGGTTGGGCTCGCTAGGTGCAGACCTATTTTCCAATTCCGTGACGGATCTAGTGGAGAAAGCCTGACCAGTTTCCATTCGCCTTCGCACTTGGCTCGAACCGTAAGAGCATCCCCGCTGCGGCTGGCACGAAGGTGCACAACCTTACCCATCCATTCCGGAACCGGTGCAACCGACCAGTCGGAAAGCGTCTTGGTCACAACAGCTCCAAGCTGTGGTGCTCCATCGGCGAATTCAACGCCGGCTTTGGTCCAGTTTTCTTCGTCAGACCAAATTAACAGACCTGCTTGGTCGAATTGCTCCGTGTAATCCAACACCCAGGAAAGCTCAACGGCAGAATCCTGCGGAAAGTCGATTAGAAGTGCATGGCCCGAGTTGTGGATGAAACCGTAAGAGGTTGTTCTCCAGAAGTCGCTGTTTTCTTTGGCGGTTACGAAAAGGCTCGAACCGATTTGGTTTACTTTTTCAGGCTCGTTTAGCCAGCTACCGCGTGCAATGTCTTGAGCGATCATGCGATTGAGACTATTTTTTAGGCGGCTTGTTGGCTAGTCGCGGCGTGCTGCCGTCGAAGTCGTCGTCTTTCACGCTTAGAGCCAATGTGGCAATGGTTACTAGAACAACAATGAAGGTCAGACCGGCCCAGATGATTGCGTGATCCCACTTGCGAACACCGAAGAAGACGAGCACACCGACGAAAATCCCGGCGAAAGCTGCCATGGAAAGATAAACGCGGACGCCAACGGTCTTCTTTGGTTTTTGGGTCATGCCCCTAGCCTACTTCTTTGGCTTTGGTGTTGCGGCGGCAATGCCTAAATGAACCGCAAGAATGGCGTGAAATGCGCCAAGGAATCCGATGAATGGAACTCGGCCCATGTCGAATCCGGCGAATAGGCCAAGGAGTGCAAAACCTAGGATGGCCGAAATCAGGGCGTCGCGTCCGTCGACGGTTTTGGTTCCAAGCTTTCTAGACAACCACCATTCGGTGATTGCAAAACCCGCGGCAAAGAGAGCGATTAACCAACGGAGTGATGCCTCTTGGTTCCAGCCGGCGGCAAGGGCAAATACCGCTGCGATGCCAACAACAACCGGAGCAATTACTGGCAAGCCAAGGCGGGCGGACATCACCTTGTTGCGCTTGTCCAGGAAGTGGGTTCCTAGGCTTGCCGCAAGATAGAGGGCGCCGAATAGGGTGAGCATGTTCAAGCCAAATTCGCTGCTGTGAACCGTGCTAAAAGTGATTACGGCTGCGACCGCTGCATGCGCGGCTGCGCGAGTGGTCTGCAACCAGTTCATTAGTCTGCCTTGTTCACGAAGCGCGAGTACTGGCCCTGGAAGTAGGCGGCCACGGTTCCAGTTGGTCCGCTTCGCTGCTTAGCAACGATGATGTCGCCCTCGCCGGCTCGTTCGTGGCCTGGGTCGTTCATGTCGTCGCGGTGAAGCAGGATTACGACGTCGGCGTCTTGCTCAAGTGATCCAGATTCACGAAGGTGCGAGATTTCAGGCTTCTTGTCGGCTTTTTGCTCCGAGTTACGGTTTAGCTGAGCGATCGCGATTACCGGAATCTTGAGTTCCTTGGCCAGAAGCTTGATCGAACGAGAGAACTCGGACACTTCTTGCTGGCGCGATTCAACCTTCTTACCCGAGGAAAGAAGCTGAAGGTAGTCGATGACGATTAGTTCTAGGCCAAGGTTTTGAGCTAATCGGCGACTCTTCGCACGGATTTCAACCATGGTTAGGTTTGGGCTGTCGTCGATGAATAGTGGCTTGTCGTTGATGCGGCCACGTACCGAAGCCATCTTCTTCCACTCGTCTGAGGAGAGTTTTCCACCGCGCATCTTGGACAGGTGAATTTCTGCCTCGGCCGAGAGCATACGCATGGCGATTTCGGCCTTACTCATTTCGAGTGAGAAGAACAGGACCGGCTTGTCGTGCTTGAAGGCACCGT
>JBEDKG010000022.1:0-5571 GCA_041172205.1 Actinomycetota bacterium
ATAAGTCTGCCACGAGTTGCCCTTGAGTATCGGCATGCTCTACCACCAGGAAACCACCTGGCTTCAAAAGTTGCAGAGCTCGGCGGCTGACCACCCGAATGATGTCCATGCCATCGAACCCACCGTAAAGCGCCAAGGCTGGGTCGTGCAGCTGGACTTCTAGATCTTTGGGAACAGCCCAGGTTGGAATGTATGGCGGATTAGAAATGACCACATCCACTGTGCCGGCGAGTTCGTCGAATAGTTGGTGGTCATCGATGATGTCACCCATGACCAGTTCCACATTTCCGCGAAGATTCTTGCGAATATAGGTTTCCGAATCCGGATTTAGTTCCCAGGCGTAAACCCTGGAGTTCGGAACCTCGGTGGCAATCGAAATGGCAATTGCACCAGAACCGGTGCAAAGGTCAACCGCAATGCCGTCCTTAGGTAGAGCCGCGATAGCGAGGTCAACCACTCCCTCAGTTTCTGGCCTAGGGATGAAAACGCCAGGACCGACCGCGAGCGTTAGATTGCGAAAATAGGCCACTCCGGTGAGGTGCTGAAGCGGAATGCGTTCGCTGCGCTTTTGAAAAAGTTCTAAAAGCTCATTGTCTTGGGAAATTTCCGGATTCAGAAAAAGCTGAGCCTGCAGTTCACCACGGGAAATACCTAGGACGTGTGCCGCAAGCAATTGTGCGTCAACCTCGGCCGAATCAATACCCGCCGAAGCCAGCAACTGTGACCCCCGAGAAAGTAACTCGGAGAGCTTCATTACTTTTCGCCCAGAGCTGCTAGACGAGCCTCTTCGTCGGCCTGAATGGCTGACTGAATGACAGGCTCAAGTGCGCCGTCCATGACCTGGTCAAGGTTGTAGGCCTTGTAACCAGTGCGGTGGTCGGCGATGCGGTTTTCTGGGTAGTTGTAGGTGCGAATGCGCTCGGAACGGTCAACCGACTTCACCTGAGACTTACGAGCGGCTGAAAGTTCAGCTTCGATAGCTTCCTGCTGAGCCGCCAAGATGCGGGCACGAAGAACGCGCATCGCAGCTTCACGGTTCTGAAGCTGGCTCTTCTCGTTCTGCATCGCAACCGTGATACCGGTTGGAAGGTGAGTGATTCGAACAGCCGAGTCGGTGGTGTTAACCGACTGACCACCAGGACCAGATGAACGGTAAACGTCGATGCGAAGATCGTTCTGGCTGATCTCAACTTCTTCCGGCTCATCAACTTCTGGGAAGCAGAGAACTCCGGCAGCCGAAGTGTGGATTCGGCCTTGAGTTTCGGTTGCTGGCACTCGCTGAACGCGGTGCACGCCACCCTCATACTTCAGGTGAGCCCAAACGCCCTGGCTAGGATCGGTGGCGTTTGACTTCACAGCCATCTGCACATCCTTGATACCGCCAAGGTCAGATTCGTTCTTGTCCAAGATCTCAGTCTTCCAACCCTTTGAGTTGGCGTACTGAATGTACATGCGAAGAAGGTCGGCTGCGAATAGCGCCGATTCGGCACCACCTTCACCGGCCTTGATTTCCATGATGACATCACGTCCGTCGTCTGGGTCACGAGGAATTAGCAGGCGACGAAGCTTTTCATTAGCGTCGTGAAGTTTCTCCTCATTAGAAGTAACTTCCTCGGCGAACGCTTCGTCTTCTTTAGCCAGTTCCTTCGCGGCCGCTAGGTCTTCGGTCAACGAGTTGACCGAGTTGTAGGCGTTCACGATGGCACTGAGCTCGGCGTAACGGCGGTTTAGCTTCTTAGCCAGGCCAGGGTTGGCGTGCACCGAGGAGTCAGACAACTGGGTCTGAAGCGCCTGGTGTTCTTCCAATAAAGGCTTGACTGAGTCGAGCATTATTCTCCGTCTGAGGTTGGAACTGGCATCGACTTCTGGACCTGCATTAGGAACTCAACGTTGCTCTGAGTTTCCTTTAGGCGGCCAAGAACGAGCTCAAGTGCCTGCTGCTGCTCCAGGCCGGCAAGTGCGCGGCGAAGCTTCCAGATGATCTTGGTTTCGTCAGGGTTCATCAACATCTCTTCGCGACGGGTACCCGAAGCGTTGACGTCGACGTCTGGGAAGATACGCTTGTCGGATAGCTGACGCGACAGACGAAGCTCCAAGTTTACAGTTCCCTTGAACTCTTCGAAGATAACCTCGTCCATCTTCGAACCGGTCTCAACCAGTGCGGTGGCAAGGATGGTCAGCGAGCCGCCGTCCTCGATGTTACGAGCAGCACCGAAGAAGCGCTTTGGTGGGTAAAGTGCCGAGCTGTCGACACCACCGGAAAGGATACGGCCCGAAGCTGGAGCGCTTAGGTTGTAGGCGCGACCCAGACGAGTGATCGAGTCAAGAAGCACAACCACGTCGTGACCTAGCTCAACCAAACGCTTTGCGCGCTCGATAGCCAGTTCGGCAACAGTGGTGTGGTCTTCGGCAGGACGGTCGAAGGTCGAAGCGATAACTTCACCCTTCACAGTGCGCTGCATGTCGGTAACTTCTTCCGGACGCTCATCCACTAGAACAACCATTAGGTGAACCTCAGGGTTGTTGGTTGCGATCGAGTTTGCGATTGCCTGAAGAACCAGAGTCTTACCGGCCTTTGGAGGCGAAACAATAAGACCGCGCTGGCCCTTACCGATTGGAGCAACCAGGTCGATGATTCGGGTGTTTAGCTTTGCGGCATCCGTCTCTAGGCGCAGACGAGTCTGTGGGTAGAGCGGAGTTAGCTTGCCGAACTCGATACGAGCCTGAGCTTCTTCGATGGTCTGACCATTTACCGAGTCAATGCGAACAACCGCGTTGAACTTCTGACGACCCTGACCTTCGCCTTCGCGAGGCTGACGGATTGCGCCAACTACTGCGTCACCCTTGCGTAGTCCGTACTTCTTAACCTGACCGAGTGAAACATAAACGTCGTTTGGACCTGGCAGGTAGCCAGAGGTACGAATGAACGCGTAGTTCTCTAGAACGTCGAGGATACCGGCGACCGATACGAGAACATCGTTCTCGCCAATCTCTGGCTCGGCTTCGTCCTGGAAGTCTCCGCCGCGGCCACGGCCACGGTTGTTACGGTCACCGCGGTTACGGTTACGGTTACGGTTGCGGTTACGGTTTCCGCGATCTTCGTCTGGGCCACGGTTGTTGTCGCGGTCTCCACGGTTGTTGTCGCGGTTGCCCTCGCGGCGGTTTTCGCCACCCTCAGACTTCTCCGACTTGCTTTCCGAGTTTTCCGACTTCGGCGCTTCGACTGAAGCCGACTCACCCTCGGTCTTTGGCTTGGTCGAGCGGGTGCGGCGCTTTGGGGCGGAAGCCTCTGCTGCTGGGGCGTCGCTTGATGCGGCTGGGTCTACTACTACGCGGCGACCTTTGGTAACCGGTGCGTCTTGCTGGATTTCATCCATGTGTGTGTATTTCTCCTTGAGATTTTGGTAACTGGTTCGATTCGGGTTAGTTACCTTGGGCACGAATTGCGTGCACATAAACGCTTGATTAGCGGTTGATTCACCAGTGGGAGCTTCTAATTGAATGAAACTTTAGAGCTTCTCACCTATTTACTGGTGCGAGATAACAGTAGCACCTTTGAAGTCAACTGCCAAGACTAAGGCGCGCCACTGTGGAAAGTTTTCGGCAGCAAGTTTGGCTGCTTCCATACGCTCGGCAGGGTCAGATGCCAAAACTAGGACGGATGGGCCGGCGCCAGAAACCACGGCAGCGTGATTGTTGGCTCGCATTAGTTCGATGACCTTGCCGGCTTCGGGCATAGCCTCGGCGCGGTAGTCCTGGTGAAGTCGATCTTCGGTGGCTGCCATCAGTAGCTCTGGGCTCTGAGTTAGGGCTGCCACTAGCAGCGCCGAACGAGACACATTGAAAACCGCGTCTTCGTGAGGAACCGACTCTGGCTGAAGGGCGCGAGCGGTTGCGGTAGACATCTTGAAGTTTGGAACCAACTCGAGCGGTGAAACGCCGCGGTGCACGATCAGCTTCTTGTGGTGTGGACCCTTGGCATCTTCCCAGGCGATGGTCAGACCGCCGAAAAGCGCTGGAGCCACGTTGTCTGGGTGGCCTTCCAAATCGGTTGCCAACTGCAGCAGGCGTTCTGGAGTGAAATCAATGACTCCTTCAAGAAGACCCTTCGCAGCAACGATTCCAGAAACTACAGCGGCACCCGATGAACCCATGCCACGACCGTGCGGAATCACGTTGTGCGCCTTGAGTTTCAAACCAGGCAGCTCAACGCCAACCTGCTCGAAAACGTAAGCGATGGAACGAACTACCAGGTTGCTCTCATCGGTTGGTACTTCCCCGGCACCTTCACCAAGAACTTCGACGAAAGCGCCAGAACCGGCTACGGCTTCGACCTCAAGTTCGTCGTAGTAAGAAAGTGCCATGCCGAGCGTGTCAAAGCCGGGTCCCAGGTTTGCCGAAGTGGCAGGAACCTTGACCGAAACTTTACGCCCGACGAGATTGGTCATATTTATGCGAGGCCTAGGCGTTCGGCAACTTCTTTGGCACGGTTAGAAACGATCTGTGGCTTGATTTCCTTGCCGCGTTCGTCCTTCAGCGCCCAGGCTGCGTCCTTCAGACCGTTACCGGTAACGGTGACCACGATGGTCTTGCCAGCCAGGTTGTCGCCAGCGCGCGAAGCCTGCAGTAGACCTGCGGCACCGGTTGCTGAAGAAGGCTCAACGAATACACCAACTTCCTGCGAAAGGAAACGGTGCATCCAAAGGATGTCTGAGTCTTTCACAGCACCGAAGCGACCCTGTGACTCTTCGCGAGCAGCCAAGGCTAGGTCGTAAGAAGCTGGGTTACCGATACGAATTGCGGTTGCGATGGTGTCTGGCTTACGAACCGGGGTTCCGTAAACGAACGGAGCCGAGCCATCGGCCTGGTAGCCCCACATCTGCGGGATGTGCTTGATGCGTCCGGCCTGAACGTCTTCCTTGTAACCCTTGAAGTAAGCCGAGTAGTTTCCGGCGTTACCAACTGGAAGAACGTGAATGTCTGGAGCGCGGTCTAGGAACTCAACAACTTCGAACGCACCGGTCTTCTGACCTTCAATGCGGTCAGGGTTTACAGAGTTGACTAGGTGAACGGCGTAGTTTTCGGCTAGGTCGCGAGCGAGGTCTAGGCAGTCGTCGAAGTTTCCCTTGACCTGAAGAATCTGAGCCTTGTGAGCAACGGCCTGAGCCAACTTGCCAAGAGCAATCTTGCCCTTAGGTACGAGCACGACAGACTGAATGCCAGCAGCGGCAGCGTAGGCAGCAGCCGAAGCCGAGGTGTTACCGGTCGAAGCACAGATGACAGCCTTCGCACCGTGGGTAACCGCCTTCGAAACCGCCATGGTCATACCGCGGTCCTTGAACGAACCGGTTGGGTTCATTCCTTCAACCTTTAGATAAACCTCTTCGGCGCCAACCAGCTGAGCAAGTGCCGGCGCAGCCACGAGTGGAGTGCCGCCTTCGCCGAGGGTAATGATCTTGGTGTTCGAATCAACGTCTAGTCGATCGAAATATTCACGGATAACTCCGCGCCACTGGTGTGCCATTAGTTGCCTTCCACTCTGATAACCGAGGTGATGGAGTCGACCACGTT
>JBEDKG010000023.1:0-3988 GCA_041172205.1 Actinomycetota bacterium
GCGCTGTAGGCCGCGTACTCCTCAAACTTCTCGCCCAAGAACTTCTCCTCAAGGTTCGCCTTGTAGTGAAGAACCGAGTGAAGGGCAATCGCAAAGAGCAGGTGAGGCCAAGGACCACTACCGACACCGATTCCATAGCCGATCAGAATTAGTCCGCCGTAAATTGGGTGACGCACGGTTCTAAAGATTCCCGAGGTTACCAGCTTGGCGTCGTCTATTGGCTGTGGCAAAACAATGCGCAATGACTTGAGGATTCGATCCTTCACGGGACCTTCAATTTTTGGAACAGAGTGTTTGAAAATTTCACGAATCGCAAGGACTAGCACCGTTGCGCCACCGATAAAAAATAGGACGCCGATGAACTCAAACAAAAAATCTAGCGAACCCCAACCAGCCTTGCTGTCCGGCCAGATCAAAAGCAAAAGCAGTAGCCCAAACTGGGCAGCAACAAAAAGGCGGGATTTTAGGGTGTCGTTCACTTCTCCATCTTAAGCGAGAAGGCGCCGGCCGAAGCCGACGCCTTCCACAAGTAGGTTGTGACTACTTGACTGCAGCCTTTAGCTTGCTACCTGCAGAAACCTTTACGGTGTTCGAAGCAGCAATCTGGATGGTTGCACCAGTCTGAGGGTTGCGACCTGCACGAGCAGCGCGGTGACCCTTCTCAACTGATAGCCAGCCAGGAATGGTGACCTTGTCACCCTTGGCAACGGTCTTTGCGATGGTCTCGAATAGTGCGTCAACAACACGGTTGACAGCAGCCTGAGATTCACCAGTGTGTGCAGCAATAGCGGCTACTAGCTCGCCCTTGTTTAGAGTGTTAGCCATTTGGCCCTCCGATGTTAGAAAGAATGACTACTTGTTTAGTCGCTATAAATCTATGCCTCTGTAAAAAACGCTAGGTTATTTGGCTCGGCGTGTCTAAATCCCTTTATTTATGCGGTTTAACGAAAAAACGCCACCCGAAGGTGACGTTTTCTCTAAAAGTTACTCTGCGGCTGGTTTTTCTTTAGGCAAGATGTTCAGTGCAATAAGTACAAGTGCAATTTCTGCGACGATCATGACGAACCATCCGAATTGAAGTTGAACCGAGTCTGCGAGGCCGGCAAACATGTTGCCGTCCATGGAGCTCTTCAACTCGCTGATCTTCGCCATGAAGTTGATGAGGTCATAGCCGGTAATCGCGATGGCAGCAATTGCAGGAATGAGCAGAAACTTGAACTGCTTCGCGGCCACAAGCACAGCGGCTGCGATGGCAGCAATGAGGACGAACATTCCGTCACCCTTGCCATTGTTGAAATAGGTGATGCTTCCAACGAGTGGCAGGGTGATTGCTGGCAAAAAGGTTCCTAGCGCGAGAGCGCCGGCCGCGATGTATCCGAATAGTTGTTTCTGGTTGTTCATGTTTTCCCCTAAGAGTATGTGAGAAAACACTGTGTTCCCCCCACGGATAAGAGTAATCGGGGTTAAACGAAAAATCGCCACCCTAGGGTGACGATTTCTCCTAAAACTGATTTACCAGGATGACTTGGTGATACCTGGAAGCTCGCCCTTGTGAGCCATGTCGCGGAAGCGAACACGAGAAACACCGAACTTGCTTAGGAAACCACGTGGACGACCATCGATGGCGTCGCGTCCACGAACGCGAACTGGCGATGCGTTGCGTGGAAGCTTCTGCAGACCTAGACGAGCCTCTTCGCGCTGTGCGTCGGTGCTGTTTGGGTCAACTAGTGCCTTCTTTAGCGCTAGGCGCTTTTCTGCGTAACGCTCAACGATAACTTTGCGCTGCTCGTTCTTTGCAATCTTGCTCTTCTTAGCCATTCTTAGCGCTCCTCGCGGAATTCAACGTGCTGACGAACCACTGGGTCGAACTTCTTTAGCACGATACGGTCTGGGTCGTTGCGGCGGTTCTTACGGGTTACGTAGGTGTAACCGGTGCCGGCAGTCGACTTCAGTTTGATGATTGGACGGATGTCCTTGTCCTTCTTAGCCATTTGCTATAGCTCCTTAGATCTTCTCGCCACGGGCAAGTAGTGAAGCTACAACAGACTCAATGCCGCGAGCGTCGATTACCTTGATGCCACGAGCACTTACCTGAAGGGTTACGTTGCGCTTCATTGAAGGAACAAAGTAAGTCTTCTTCTGGATGTTCGGGTTGAAGCGACGCTTGGTCTTGTTCTGCGCGTGCGAGACTGCGTGACCAAACTGTGGCTTGGTCTCAGTCACCTGACAGTAGGCTGCCATTTCTTCTCCTCGTTAACAAGCCAGATGAAGCCCAGGAATTGGGTTTTGTTTTGGCTTGGGTACAAAAACTGTGCTGCTCAAAGCAACCTCATAAGTTTAGGCGACTTGTTACCGCTTAATCAAGTCCAGATTTACCCGAGCAGCTGTTGCAATCGCCGAAGATGTCTATGGTGTGGCTCGGACGGGTGAAGCCGTGTGCCTTCGCAACGTCGTCTGCCCAGGCTTCGACCTTGTCGGCCTCGATTTCCACGGTCTTTCCGCACTTGCGGCAGATCAGGTGATGGTGGTGGCTGGTTCCGCAGGCTCGGTAAAGCAATTCGCCGTCTTTGCTCTGCAGGCTGTCGGCTTCGGATGCCGTTGCAAGGTCCGCGAGCGCACGGTAAACGGTTGCTAGGCCGATGGTTGAGCCATGGTTTCGAAGCACGAGGTGAAGCTGCTGGGCACTAACGAAACCGATGGCCTCGCTGAGGGCATGGCGTACGGCGTCTTTCTGCCAGGTGTTGCGCTTTGCGGTCATCGGCTTCGCACCCAATCGATAGCTCGGCAGATTAGGTAGATCAGGAACGAGATGCTGGTCACGTATGGGCTGATTGGCAGGCTGCTCCCAAGCGCGAGCAGGATTCCGCCGATAACCGAGACCATCGCGAACGCCACGGAAAGGATTGGAATTACAAAAGGTGAGCGGCTCACTCGAACTGCTGCTGCGGCCGGCGTTACCAGAAGGCTCAACACGAGCAGAGCTCCAACCACCTGGATGCTGGCGGCAACCGCTAGGCCAAGGATGATCATGAACAGCACTGAGAGTGAGCGCGTGGCAACTCCCCTTGCCGCGGCGACCTCGGAATCAATTGAAGCGAAGGTCAGTGGTCGCCAAACTATAAGTAGTGTGACCACGACGATTGCCGCGATTATCGAGATCGAAATCAACTGCGGGTCGTCTACTGCAACAATCTGTCCGGTTAGCAGGCCGAACTTATTTGATGCGCGTCCCTGGTAGAGCGAAAGCGCCAAAATTCCCAGACCCAAACCAAATGGCATGAGCACCGCGGTGATTGAGTTTCGTTCCTTGGCTTTGGCGCCCATGATTCCAATGACAATCGCTGCCACCAGTGAGCCGATAACCGAACCGAAGACCACATTGCCTCCGAGAAGCAAGGTGATGGAGGCGCCTGCAAAGCTGAGCTCCGAAATACCGTGGACGGCAAAGGACATGTCGCGATTGATTACAAAGACTCCAACCAATCCGCCAACGACGGCAAGCAATGCACCGACGATAAGAGAGTTGGTGACTAGAGGGAGTAGTTGGTCGTAGCCTTCAAAGTTAAAAATCATGACCACTCCTCCTCGTGGTGGTGATCGTGATTGTCGTGAGCGCCGAGCACCAGAATGCGTCCCTGGTTTCGAACCACATCAATTGGGGTTCCATAGAGCTCAGTCAGTGTTTCCGAGGTGAGCACTTCGTCTGTTGTTCCAATGCGGAATTTGCCATCGGCCAGGTAGAGCACGCGGTCGACCATGTCCAAGATTGGGTTTACGTCATGGGTGACAAAGAGCACTGCCGCGTGATGTTCTTTACTCTCACGCTTGAGAAGCTCTGCCACTGCCGACTGCTGGTTGTAGTCGAGTGCGCTGAGCGGTTCGTCGGCAAGGATTAGGTCTGGTTCCGAGATTACGGCCTGGCCAACGCGGAAGCGCTGCAGTTCACCACCGGACATCTCGCTGATCACGTGATTTTGTAATTCTTGAC
>JBEDKG010000024.1:0-8684 GCA_041172205.1 Actinomycetota bacterium
AAGAGCACTCGAGTCATTCAGCCGTTCGGTGACCAGCTAGCAATCCGCTTGTTCGCAGGCCTGAACCTAGGTCTACTGCTTGCAGTAGCCGCCATTGGTATTTCGCTAATCTTCGGTACTACCGGCCTCAATAACTTCGCACACGGTGAAATGGTCTCGTTCGGTGCCCTAATGGGTTACACCTTCGCGGTTATCTTCAACCTGCCATTGGTTGTCGCCGGTTTGCTCACAATCTTGGCATCAGCGATTTTTGGTTACTTCCAGGATTCTGCGCTCTGGAAGCCGCTTCGCAAACGTCGCGTTGGTCTAAACCAGATGATGATCGTCTCAATCGGTCTATCAATCGTGGTTCGCTACCTACTACTTATCTTCTTCGGCGGTGAAACCAAGGTTCTTTCGGGAACCTTCGAAGCCGTGAAGCTTGGTCCAGTGGACACCACCATGAGCACCGTTTGGTCGATGGGTCTAGCGGTCTTCACCCTCGCTGGTGTGGCACTGTTCCTAACTCGCACCCGTATCGGTAAGGCAACCCGCGCGGTATCAGACAACTCGGCACTAGCCGCCGCTTCTGGTATCGACGTCGAGCGCATCATCCGAATCGTCTGGGTTGTTGCCGGTGGTCTAACCGGTCTATCGGGTCTGCTCTATGGTCTGCAGTTCCAGGCCAGCTGGCTAACCGGTTCACAGATTCTGCTGCTCCTGTTTGCAGCCGTTACCCTGGGTGGTCTTGGAACCGCTCTGGGTGCAACCGTCGGTGCACTCATCATCGGTTTCGTGGTTGAGCTTTCATCGCTCGTTCTACCAGTTGACCTAAAGTACGCGGCCGCTCTGGTCATCCTGATTCTGGTCCTCTTGGTCAGACCTCAGGGTGTCCTCGGCAAAAAGCAGAGAATCGGCTAGGGAAAGAATCATGGATCTACTACTTACTCTCAACCTTTCGATTAGCGAGCTAGTTAGCCCGCTAACTGCTGCCTACATCCTCTGTGCCATCGGACTTTCGGTGCACTTCGGTTACACCGGCCTTCTGAACTTCGGACAGGCCGCCTTCGCTGCGGTTGGTGCCTACGGTATGGCCATCGGTGTACTTACCCTGAAGCTTCCGCTATTGATTGCTATGGGCTTCGCACTACTTTGCGTCGTGGTCTTCGCACTGATTCTTGGTATTCCAACGCTCCGACTTCGAGCCGACTACCTAGCCATCGTGACTATTGCCTCGGCAGAAGTTTTCCGCTACCTAATGTCTACCAGCGGCTTCTCAGAAGTAACCGGTGGTTCAAACGGTCTAAGCCAGTTCGGCTACGAGTTCTACACCTGGAACCCGGTACCGAAGGGTCAGTACAACCTCGGACTATTCACCTGGACCGAAGAAGAAGTTTGGCTACGTCTGGTTGCGTTCTCGCTAGTTGCACTATCGGCCGTCCTAGTTTGGCTAATGATGAAATCCCCTTGGGGTCGCGTCATGAAGGGTATTCGTGAAGACGAAGACGCCGTTCGCAGCCTCGGCAAGAACGTGTTCTGGTACAAGCTTCAGTCGCTAATCATCGGTGGTCTGTTTGCCGGTCTCGGTGGAATCATCTTCGTCATTGCCATGTCGAACGTACAGCCATCAACATGGGTAACCACGTTCACCTTCATGATCTGGACCGTTCTGCTTCTTGGCGGAGCAGCAACCATCCTCGGCCCAATCGCCGGTGGAATGTTGTTCTTCGTGCTACTGACCCTCACCAACGAACTGTTGGACGGTCTGCGTGCAATCGGCTGGCTACCATTCCTCGACCAGCCACAGGTTGCTCAGATTCGTTTCATCCTGATCGGTCTCGCACTGATGCTGTTGGTCGTTTTCCGACCACAGGGAATTTTCGGCAACAAGAAGGAGCTGCGTTTCAATGCCTAATGACATTGTTGTTGGTAAGGCAGCGCCTGGCTGCAAGAAGGTTGACCCAATCGTGGTTGCTTCGAATGTGACTCGTCAGTTCGGCGGAAACCTCGCTGTGAATGTTGAGCACCTCGAGATTCCTCGTGGCAAGATCACCGCGCTAATCGGCCCGAACGGTGCCGGTAAGACCACCCTGTTCAACCTGCTAACCGGTTTCGATAAGCCAAACACTGGTGAATGGACCTTCGAAGGTAAAAACATTGCTGGCGTTTCCTCTTACAAGGTGGCTCGCCGTGGAATGATCCGCACCTTCCAGCTGACCAAGTCGCTAAACGCGATGACCGTCATCGAGAACATGCGTCTCGGCGCTCAGAAGCAGCGTGGCGAAGGTTTCTTCAGCTCGCTGTTCAGTTTCATTTGGAAGGGCGAAGAAGCTCGTATCACAGAGACTGCCGACGAACTGTTAAAGCGTTTCAAGTTGGACGCAAAGCGCGAGGACTACGCCGGAAGCCTTTCCGGTGGTCAGCGCAAGCTGCTTGAAATGGCACGCGCCCTAATGAGCAAGCCAAGCCTGATCATGTTGGACGAGCCAATGGCTGGTGTAAACCCTGCGCTTACCCAGAGCCTGCTCGAACACATCAAGGGCCTCAAGGCTGGTGGCACCACCGTGCTATTCGTTGAACACGACATGCACATGGTTCGCCACATCTCAGACTGGGTAATCGTCATGGCAGAAGGCAAGGTTGTCGCCGAGGGCGAGCCAGGCGTGGTCATGAAGGACCAAGCCGTTATCGATGCCTACCTAGGTGCTCACCACGACACCGACCTTGGCACCATGAAGAAGGGCAAGTAGTCATGGCTAACAAAACTCCAGTAGTTCACGTCGACAACGTGACCGCAGGCTACCTGCCTGGCATCAACATCTTGAACGATTGCTCGTTGGTTGCCAACGAGGGTGAGCTAATTGGCATCATCGGCCCAAACGGCGCCGGTAAGTCAACCCTGCTCAAGGCGATTTTCGGTCTAGTAAATGTTCGCGGCGGCAAGGTTTTGCTAAAGGGCGACGACATCACCAACCTCAAGGCCAACAAGTTGGTTGAGAAGGGTGTTGCATTCGTTCCACAGAGCGACAACGTCTTCCCAAGCCTGACCATTGAAGAGAACCTTCAGATGGGTGTATTTCAGACTCCTAAGCGCTTCAACGAGCGTTTTGAGTTCGTTACGGGCATTTTCCCGGACCTTGGCAAACGACGTCACCAGCGCGCTGGTAGCCTCTCTGGCGGTGAGCGCCAGATGGTTGCCATGGGTCGCGCACTAATGATCGACCCATCGGTTCTGCTACTTGACGAGCCTTCGGCAGGTCTGTCACCGGTTCGCCAGGACGAAACCTTCATTCGCGTGAAGGAAGTCAATGAGGCCGGCGTAACCGTAATCATGGTTGAGCAGAACGCTCGTCGCTGTCTACAGATTTGTGACCGCGCTTACGTGCTTGACCAGGGTAAGGACGCACACACCGGTACCGGTCGTGAGCTTCTAAACGATCCAAAGATGATCGAGCTTTACCTAGGTAACCTAGCCGAGCTATAAAAACCAACGCTACAAAGCGGAACTAGATTTCCGTGCTCGCTCTCTCTGAGCACGGAAAAGCGAATCCCCCCAAGCATTGCTTGGGGGGATTCGTCTGTCTATTCGACTAGAAGTTACTTAACCGAGTTACCGGCTACAACTTCCTGGAGGGTGCTGATGCCTGAGCCGTCAACGTACTTCCAGATACCGATCGATGCACCAGTTGGGTCACCGTTCTTGTCGAACTCGATTGGGCCAGAGAAGCCATCGTAGTCGATGTCCTTGCCAGCCTTTAGAGCAGCTAGACCTTCAGCGAAAGACTTAACCTTCTCGCCACCGGTCGAAACCGAGGTCATGTTGTTCATGATTGCTTCGCCCGAGTCGTTCTTAGCCTGCTCAGCAGCAAGTGCTAGCAAGATAACAGCGTCGTATGACTCAGCTAGGTAAGCGAACTCGGTAAGGTCCTTACCGTAGTTTGCCTTGTATAGGTCAGCTGCACGCTGCTTGAAAGAAGCGTCAGTCTCACCACCAGGAAGGGTACCCTGGGCACCGGTTAGGTAGCCAGCCCATGCCTGGTCAGAGAAGTTAGCTAGGTTTCCGTCTACTAGGTAGATCTTTGAACCGTCGAAGTTCTTCTTCTGTAGCGAAGGAACGATCTTCTTAACTTCGTCGTACGAAATTAGTAGAACCGAGTCAGCGCCTGCAGCGATTACCTTGTCAACGATGGTGTCGAAGTTCGACTCGCCTTCAGGGAATGCTTCAGCAGCTACAACGGTTGCGCCAGCAGCTTCGATAACTTCAGCAGCCTTCTTCTCTAGACCCTGGCCATAAGCGGTGTCCTGGAAGATGATGCCAACGTTTTCGTTACCGTCCTTGACGATCTGGTTTCCAACAACGCCACCCTGAAGTAGGTCAGATGGAGCGGTACGGAAGTAGTAACCGCCGTCTTTCCACTCTGATAGGTCAGGTGCAGTGTTCGACATCGAGATCTGTACGGTCTTTGCCTTGGTGATGGTGTCGATGATGTTACGGGTAACACCAGAAGCAGCAGCACCGATGATTGCGTCAACGCCAGAAGCTAGTAGCTTCTTTGCTGATGCAGGTGCAACTTCTGCGTGGTCGCCATCGCTCGAGTCTTCTAGCGAGAAGGTCACAGGCTGACCTAGTACGCCACCAGCGTCGTTGATGTCCTTGATTGCTAGGTCGATACCAGCAATTTCAGGTGGTGAAAGGAATGCAAGTGCACCGGTTAGTGGAAGAACTCCACCAAGCTTCAGTACGCCGTCACCCTTGGCATAGGTTGGTGCAGGTGCTGCACAACCCGACAATGCAATAGCGGTTACTGCAACTGCAGCAACGGCGCTAAGTGCACGCTTAGCCGAAAAAGCGCTCATGTTTATAGCTCCTAATAGATTGAGGCAGCTAAGGATTTCCTTAGCCGTCCGTTCATAATTTTACCAATGCTCTGTGACTATTCAGTAGGCGCGGGAAACATAGCGTAACCAAATAGTTATGGCTGTGTTAATTCTTTATTTCGCACTTCGGTTTCGAACCAAATCGGTACTGAGCAGCACCAAAGCCAGCCAGACCAATCCGAAGCCAATCCACCTAACCTGAGGCATCGGTTCGTGGAACACGGTTAGGGCCATGATGAATTGAATGGTCGGGGTTAGATACTGCATGAATCCGATGTATTTCAGCGGAAGGTGCTGCGCTGCGAGCCCGAAGAAAATTAGTGGAACCGCAGTCATCACCCCGTAGAAAGCTAGCCCCGCGGCGCCCCAAAACCCGTGCGACAGGAAGGTAATTCCCTGCGACGTTAGAGAAACGATAAAGAGTTGAACAAGGGCGATTGGTAGCAGCAACCCAGATTCGAGCGCGAAACTATTGACTGCCGAAACCTGGCCACCGAGTTTGCTTTTCGCGAGTCCGTAAACCGCGAACGAAAATGCGAGGCTCAACGCCAACCAAGGGGGCTGGCCGTAATCAACCGTGAGTACGATTACCGCGATCAGACCAAAAGCCACAGCTGCCCATTGCAGGCGGGTAAGTTTCTCCTTCAAAAAAACCACCGCGAGCGCGATCGTCACCAGCGGATTAATGAAGTAGCCGAGCGAAGATTCAATGACGTGATGGTTCACAATCGCGATGACATAAATTTGCCAGTTGATGAAGACCAATACCGCGGCTGTGATGACCCATCGGAGCTGTTTCCAGTTCTTTAGAATGACCAAGAGTTGTTTGAAGTCTTTGCGAACCGCAATCAGTGCGGCTGCTGTAAGGAAACCAAACACCACACGCCAAACCACGATTTCCCATGGACCGGCGAATGCCAGCATCGTGATGATCAGCGGGAAACTTCCCCAGATCAAATAGGCGCTCAGACCGTAGCCGAGGCCTTTCGCCGTGTTCTTTTGTTCCACCCGCGTAAGCCTACGTTAAAAGGAACAGACCCCCGATTTCTCGGGGGTCTGCCATAAATTTTCGCTTAGCGAACGACGATAGCTAGCACGTCGCGGGCTGAAAGCACTAGGTACTCTTCGTTGTTGTACTTTAGCTCGGTGCCGCCGTACTTCGAGAAGATGACCTTGTCGCCTACGGCTACGTCTACTGGAATGCGCTTGCCTGAGTCGTCTACGCGACCTGGACCTACAGCGATTACTTCAGCTTCCTGTGGGCGCTCTTTGGCGGTGTCTGGAATTACCAGACCCGATGCGGTTACGGTCTCTGCCTCTAGCGGGCGAACGACGATGCGATCTTCAAGTGGCTTGATTGTTACCGACACATTGACCTCTTCTTTATAAATCATTGGGATTTTGCCTCGTGGGCAATGGTTTAAGTGTAAATCACCGTTAGCACTCGCGCAAGTAGAGTGCTAGTTTTGGTTCATGCAGCGCGAAGACTTCGTGAAACTTCTATCCCCCGAAGGGCAAGCCCTACTCGGTGAGGTCGCTGTGGATTCCAAGCTAGATGTGGTCAAGGCCGTTACCCGCCTTCGAGCCGCTGGGCATGATGCGGGTCTGGTTGCCACGGTTCTCACCCAGGCAAAGTTACGAGCCCGCGCCACCTCCAAGTTTGGAGAATTTGCCAGTCAAATGTTTTTCACGGAAGACGGTCTCGAGCAGGCTTCCCGCCTGCAGGTGTCGGCACTTCACGCCGGCCGTTTCCGCGATGCCGGTATCAAGCAAGTTGCCGATCTAGGTTCCGGTATCGGCGCGGAGTCCATCGCCATGGCAGCTATCGGCATTGAAGTGGTTGCCGTTGAGCTCGATGAAGTCACCGCGGCTTGCGCCACCTACAACCTCGCACCCTTTGATAACGCCAAAGTTTTGAACCACGACGTTACGAAAATTAACTTGGACGAATTTGAGGCGCAATTTTTCGACCCGGCCCGCCGAGAACTCGGAACCGGTCGTGAAAAGGCCACCCGAAAGTTTGACCCAAACAGCTTCTCCCCTAATTTCAACTGGGTTTTGGAGCAGGCCGAAAGACGTCCAACGGGAATCAAGGTTGGCCCTGGTCACCCGCACGAAGCAATTCCTGAAGGAGTCGAAGCCCAGTGGGTTTCCGTTGGTGGCGATTTGGTAGAACTTTCGCTTTGGTTTGGAAAACTCGCACGTCCTGGCATTGCCCGTTCGGCACTGTTGGTGAAGGGCGATCAGCGCTTCGAAATTACCAGCCCTGAAACCGAGCAGCCATCGGCCGATGTTCGCGAACTTGGCTCATACCTTTACGAACCAGACAACGCGGTGGTTCGCTCGCATCTGATTTCGGTTTTGGCCAACGAGCTAAACCTCGGCATCATTTCGCCAGAGATTGCCTACCTGACCGGCGACCAGGAAATCTCAAGCCCTTGGCTTCGCGGTTTCAAGGTGTTGGAAACCTTGACCTTTGATCGCAAGAAATTGAAGGCGAGACTCCACGAACTTGGCGTGGGCGTCCTAGAAATTAAAAAGCGCGGAAGTGACGTGGTTCCGGAAGTGCTTCGAAAAGAACTTCAGTTAAAAGGCGAGAGAGCCGCCACCCTGATTATCACCAGAGTGGGCGACTCCCATCGCGCACTTATTTGCGAAGCGCTGTAATTACTGCTGTGGGGTAACGGTTACGGTGCCGCCATCAATCTGTGGCTGCATCGGCATCTGGAACTGTCCGCCCTGGTCACCATCGCGGTCGAAGCCCATCATGCCTGGGCCGCCCTCAATGCGTCCAAAGCCACCAACTGGAACTCCGTGGCGTGCGCCCCAAATGTTTATAGCAACCATTCCGACTGAGGCGAGGATCCATAGGCCGATAACGGTGTAACCGGCTGCGATACCTGCGATTGCGAAACCGCGACCAGCCTGGCCCGACTTCTTAATTTGAGCGAGTGAAACATGTCCGGTGATAACAGCGGCAGCTGCACCGAAACCGGTAACTGCGCTGGCAATCGAAACAACTGCGAGGGTGTTTAGGTTGGTGAAGTCATACTTCGCACGAGGAGCCGACTTTTCTGCCTTGGCAGACTTAGGTGCGTCGGTTTCGTAGATAACTTCATCGGTCTTCTTAGTGGCCATTTGGGTTCTCCTTATTGGTTGGCTAGTAACAAGTTGACTGGTGGAACCTGTGAGCCAACTGATAACGACCTGTGTGTCACCTAAGTGTTAGCGGGTGTGAACGGTCTCCACCGAGAGGGTCGAATCGACCCCGAAGTCTAGGTTGGAAGGGTTTCGACCCGCCATGACGAGCTGCGCTCCAAGAGCCGCTATCATGGCACCGTTGTCGGTGCAGAGGCTGAGCGCTGGGATGCGAAGTTCGATGCCATTTGCCGCGCAGCGTTCGGCTGCCAGCTCGCGAAGACGAGCGTTAGCAACTACACCGCCGCCGAGGAGTAGACGCTTAATTCCGTGCTCGTTACAAGCCGCAACCGCTTTGGCGGTAAGTACGTCGGCAACGGCTTCGCGGAATGAGGCAGCCACGTCGGCAATTGAAAAGTCTTCACCCTTGGTTTCGGCGACCTCTACCCATCGAGCCACCGCGGTTTTGAGACCGGAGAACGAGAAGTCGTAGCGATGTTTGTCCATGTCTTTTGGAAGGGTGAGACCTCGAGGGAAACGAATCGCCTTCGGGTCGCCGTTCAAAGCAGCCTTGTCGATGGCCGGGCCGCCAGGGTAACTTAGGCCGAGCAGCCTGGCCACTTTGTCGAAGGCCTCGCCGGCTGCGTCGTCGATGGTCTCTCCTAGAAGCATCACGTCGTCCAGTAGGT
>JBEDKG010000025.1:0-5751 GCA_041172205.1 Actinomycetota bacterium
AATTCGGTGACTCTAGGTTCATGATTGCCAGCCTTGCCCTCATCTTGGGTGCACAACTTTCGGCAATCTTTACTTTTTGGTTTGGTTCGGCAAATAACAAGGTTTACTTACTTCACGGTGCTGCCTACGTTTTGGCATTTATCGCATATCCGCTTTCGGTATCGAGCGACACTGTTTTTCCTGATGACTACCGTTCCTGGTTGTGGTGGTGGACTGGAACCGCAACCATTGCAATGACCATGTATCTGCCAAAGTGGTGGTCGTTCGCGTATTTGGGTTTCGTGCCGATCAGCTACTTCTTTTTGCGATTGCAACCGGCCGGCGGAGCGGAAGACATTGGTTCAGCCACGTTGGATGCAACCTACATTTTGCTTTACGCATTGGCGGTTCAGTCGCTGGTAACTCTGCTCAGAGTTGCTGCCGTTGAGCTGGATTCCAAAAATGATGAGTTTGCCGCAAGTGCTCTGCGCCAAGCCGAACTGGATGCAACGGAATTTGAAAGCCAGAAGCTGGATGAACTGGTGCACGACCAGGTTTTGACCACGATTCTCTTGGCTGCAAAAGCCGATACTCCAGAGCGAAAAGTCATGGCGGCCGAGAGTGCCACAGCCGCGATCGAGCGCCTTCATGCTGCAGCTAGCGATGAAGTGAGCGAATTACAAGAAATTTCGGTTGGTTCGTTCATAGATTCGCTTCAGGAAAGCTTGAAACGCGGATACCCAAACGCACTTATCAGTGTGACTAAAGAGCAAGATTTCTCCATGCCAATCAGTGTGGGGATTGCGTTGGCAGATGCCACCATTCAGGCCATGACGAACTCGATGCAACATGCCGGAAACCGAGCAACCCGACAAATACACCTAAAGGCTGATCGCCACGGTTTGAAAATTGTGGTCAAAGATGACGGCAAGGGTTTTTGGGAATCAAAAATTCCAAAGAACCGACTCGGCATTCGAAACTCTATTCGACGTCGCGCCACGATGGTTGGCGCAGAAGTGAGAATCGAATCTCAACCGCGCAAAGGTGCAACCGTGGTTCTGAAATGGAGCCCGAATGCTTAAGGCGCCACGCTGGCTGTTGGCCACAATTTCTATCCTGTTTGGTGTCTATCACTCCATCCTCGGTGTCGCGGCTTGGAGAAGTTTTGACAATCTGCTGGCCCTTGGCGCTTCGGTCGCGATTTATCTTGGCGCTTTGGTGGTCTCCGTGGCTGCCAGCCCGGGGTTGGCGATTGGTCGCGTTTACGGTTCATTGGTGGCTGTTGGCGCCGTATCAACGGTTGCAGTTTCGCACTTGGGTCTACACCCAGGCCACACCGACCCTTACTCAACTTGGTACGTTGGTGGCATGTCGGCCCTTCTGGGAGTCTTGGCCGCCCGTGGTCAGAGTCTTTTAGCCTGGTTAGCTGCAGGGTCTGTCGCCTGGTTGGTCTACCTCGAAGACGGTGTAGCTGGTTTGGGTGAAGTTGGAATCGAAGGTATGGCGATTCTTATTGCAGCAGCTTCCGCAACAGCCTTCGCTCTCAAGCGCGCCGATCGTGAAGTGCTGGAACTTCAAGGAGCCGAGATGGCCGCAGAAGAGGCAATCGTCCGTGCTGAAGCTGCCGGCCAAGAGCGTCGTGTGAGACTTCAAAATGTTTTGGAGCGGGCGCTTCCTGCACTTAGCTACATTTCGGCTAACAGCGGGAAACTCACGCCAATCGAGCAGGAGAAACTCCTTCAGCTTGAGGCCAGCCTTCGCGACGACATACGCGGAAAATCTTTGTTGAATGCAAACGTTCGCGAATCAGTTGCCGCTGCCAGAGCTCGCGGGGTGGAGGTATTGATCCTCGATGAAGGTGGCTTAAGCGAAGTTCCCGAAGCCCAACTTGCTCAAATGCTAGAGCGAGTTGCCAAAGCCATCGACTCGGTGGTTTCTGGCAAGGTTGTTATTCGTTCGCCTCGAGGTGAAAAGTGGGTGGTTACCGTGATGGCAACCAGGCCGGGCACCCAAGCCCCAGATCTCTGGCTGAAGTTTTAAAAAGAAGAACCGGTGGATTTCTCCACCGGCTTCCTTCCCCCAAGAGCCTTTGCAGGCCTCCCCAGAATCACGACCCCCTGTGTCGTCTGATGATTCCTTGACACAAGTATGACGCTGGAAGATTGTGTCACCTAACGAAACGGTGTCCACACTTTAGGGGATAGGGCTTTAGTCGAGGCCTGGTCGGGTACTAGCCGACCACTGGCCGAAACCAGGAGTTAGGCTGCCGCGGAGAATGGCATTATTGCGACCCCAGCTGGAGCGAAACTGCTTTGGAGCGCGAGCTTTAGCGGCTTCGGCATCGTTGATGGCAGCGTTGAGAACGGCAATGACCGTGGCTAGCTCGGCATCCGTTGGGTTACCGCGCACCACCTTTAGTGCCGCTTGAACTTCTGCTTGCTCACTCATTACAGCGGAATGTTTCCGTGCTTCTTTGGGGGCAAGCTGGCGCGCTTGGTGCGAAGAGCACGTAGCGACTTGATTACCTCGATACGCGTAGCAGCTGGCTCGATGATGCCATCGAGTTCACCGCGCTCGGCAGCTAGGAACGGGCTGGCCACGTTGTAGGTGTATTCGGCGGCAAGTTTGGCGCGAACCGCGGCAACGTCCTGACCAGATTCTTCGGCAGCCTTGATCTCGTTGCGGAACAAAATGTTCACGGCACCCTGACCACCCATAACCGCGATCTCGGCGGTTGGCCAAGCCAGGTTGATATCGGCACCGAGTTGTTTTGAACCCATCACGATGTAGGCGCCACCGTAAGCCTTGCGGGTGATCACGGTAACCAGTGGCACTGTAGCTTCGGCGTAGGCGTAGAGAAGCTTGGCACCACGACGGATAACACCGGCCCATTCCTGGTCGGTGCCAGGTAGATAACCTGGGACGTCGACGAGGGTCAGGATTGGAATCGAGAAGGCGTCGCAGAATCGAACGAAGCGAGCCGCCTTTTCACCAGCCTCAATGTTTAGGGTTCCAGCCATCTGTGACGGCTGGTTGGCTACGATACCGACACTGCGACCGTCCACGCGGGCGAACCCGATCAGGATGTTCGGCGCAAACAGTGGCTGAACCTCTAGGAATTCGTTACCGTCGACAATCGACTCAATGATTTCCTGCATGTTGTATGGCTGGTTCGGTGAGTCGGGGATGACTACGTCCAAAGCGCGGTCGGCTTCGGTGATTTCTAGTTCACCAGCACCGTCGTAGACCACGGTCTCGCTGAGGTTGTTCTCAGGAAGGTAGCTAAGCAGGTTTCGGCAGTAGTCGATTGCGTCGTCTTCATCCGAAGCCAGGTAGTGAGCCACACCTGAAGTCTTGTTGTGTGTGAGAGCTCCACCAAGTTCTTCCATGCCAACGTCTTCGCCGGTCACGGTCTTGATTACATCTGGGCCGGTTACGAACATGTTCGAGGTTTTGTCGACCATGATCACGAAGTCGGTTAGGGCAGGGGAGTAAACAGCGCCACCGGCAGCTGGACCCATGATTAGGGAAATCTGCGGGATCACTCCAGAAGCCATGGTGTTGCGCTTGAAGATTTCTCCGTACTTACCGAGGGCGATAACACCCTCCTGGATGCGAGCACCACCCGAGTCAAGAATTCCAATTAGTGGAACACCGGTGGCGATGGCTAGGTCCATGACCTTGATGATCTTGTTACCGGCAGCTTCACCGAGTGAGCCACCGAAGATGGTGAAGTCTTGAGAGAACAAGGCAACCTGACGACCTTGAATGGTTCCAACACCGGTAACTACGGCATCACCGTAAGGGCGGTTCTTCTCCATGCCGAACGCGGTTGAACGGTGACGAACAAACTCGTCTAGCTCAACGAATGAACCAGGGTCAAGCAGCATCTCAATGCGCTCGCGGGCGGTCTTCTTGCCCTTGGCGTGCTGCTTCTCGATTGCGGCGTCGCCACTGGCGTGAACCGCCTGGTGGTAGCGCTCGCGCAAATCGGCGAGTTTACCCGCGGTGGTTGAATAGTCTGGCTTGTCGGCAGTCATGAAAGTAACGATACAACCTGTAACGCTGATTACGATTGTGGCAATGGACTTTTTCAAAAGCGCGAAAGCGGTAAAACGCTTCGAATATGTAGACCAAACCGGCTCAACTAATACCGATTTGGTGGCTGCTGCGACGGCTCATCCAAGCGATTTCCCTCACCTCAGCGTTTTGGTGGCCGGCTCCCAAACCGCAGGTCGTGGTCGAACCGGACGCGCCTGGGTTTCTCCAGCTGGTAAGTCGCTTTCGATTTCGGTCCTGGTTCGCCCAGAAGGTTGGAGTGCGGAAAACTTCGGTTGGCTTCCGCTGGTTGCCGGGGTAGCGATGCGTCGTGCAGTGCAAAGCGCTCTGCCTGCGAGCGTCGTTGGTTTGAAGTGGCCAAACGATGTACAGGTGAACGGGCTCAAGATTTCGGGAATCCTGAGCGAACTACTGCCAGGGGCAACCGGAGTGGTCATTGGCGCCGGAGTAAACCTGACCCTCGAGAAAGGGGAGTTGCCGATTGAGGCAGCGACCTCACTCATGCTCGAAGGCTCAGAGATCACCGCAGACGACTTTCTGGTTGCCTACCTAGAAGCGCTCGCGGAACTAATTCAAGACTTCGACAAAGTGCCGTCTACGGTTGGTTCGGAGTGTTCAACAATCGGTCAAACCGTTCGTGCAATTTTCCCAGACGGGTCGGAACAGATCGGTTTGGCTACCGGCATCGACGACTCCGGCCGCTTGCTCATTTCCGTTCCAGGCGACAACCAACTTTTGGCTGTGTCGGCTGCCGACATTCAACACCTGCGACACAATTAGTTGATGCTTCACTACGCGCGCTTTCGTCCAAGGCTAACCAAGCTCACCATGGCATGGGTTTGGCTGGGTCTCACCTGCGCCGGAATTAGCTTTGCCTCAACTTTCAAACTGGGCGACTGGCTGAATTACACAATTTGGGCTACAGCCGCGGTTTTGATTTTTGTCCTTTTTCTTCTTCCGGTGCTTCGTTATTCGTCGACGTATTTCGATGTTCACTCCGGTGGTCTGTCACTTCGACTTGGCCTTGGCTCAGCCAAGCGAGTGGAACTAGATTGGGCTTCAATTTCGAGCATCTCAGCAACTACCTTGAAGGGCATCTCGATTCGCACCAGGGAAGAAAACGAATACTTTCTCCGCGGTTATGCCAACCAGAAGGCCATTGTGGCTGAACTGAACCGGCTTCGTGGGGGAAAATAGTCTTATGACTTTTCGGGTAGGTGTGATCGGCGGCGGGCAATTGGCGCGCATGATGATTGAGCCGGCACTTGCCATGGGACTTGAGATAAAGGTCTTTGCTGAATCCGAAGGTTCTTCGGCCGCGTTGGCAGCCACTCAAGTTGGCGACTACACAAATGTTGCCGAGGTTCGCGAATTCGCCAAGACGGTAGACGTAATCACTTTTGACCACGAACACGTTCCGCTGAATGTTCTGGAAGCTCTCGAAGCTGATGGTGTTTCAATTCAGCCACCATCCAAGGCGCTTCGATTCGCTCAAAACAAATTGCACATGCGCTCTCGCCTTACTGAACTTGGTCTACCAATGCCAGCCTGGGCTGAGATAAAAACCGCCGATGAACTCGACAGGTTTATTTCCGAAAACGGCGGCGTCGCAATTTTGAAAACCCCAATCGGAGGCTACGACGGCAAGGGCGTCTCGGTTGTGCGAAGCTCAGCCGACGCAGCCGAATGGCTCGCCAACATTGATTCCTTCGG
>JBEDKG010000026.1:0-10775 GCA_041172205.1 Actinomycetota bacterium
CTCTCGCGTGGTCCTCGGTTCGGTTCTCTTCGTGCTCGGCTTTGGAACTGTATTCGTTTTTCTCGGCGCGCTCGCGGGTTCTCTGGGTCTCGCAGTTTCGTCGATGCAAATTGTGCAACGCGTGCTCGGTGTGCTGATCGCGCTACTCGGTTTGGTCATGGTTGGTCAGTTCGGTTTTATGCAGAGAACTTTCCGCATGCAGGTTTCACCGAAACTCGGCATCTGGAGTGCACCGCTACTTGGCGTTGCCTTCGGCCTCGGCTGGACTCCCTGCATCGGCCCAACCCTTTCGGCAGTGCTAGCGCTATCGCTCGACCAAGCCAGCGCCGGCCGGGGTATTTTGCTCGCGGTCGCTTTCACCCTTGGAATTGGCTTACCGTTCATCGCCATGGCCTTCGGCTTCGGCTGGGCCACCAACTCGGTAGCCTTCGTAAAGAAGTACATTCGCACCTTCAACCTGATCGGTGGCGGTTTGCTGGTGGTTCTAGGTTTGCTCATGGCTTTCGGTTTGTGGGCTTCAATTGTTTCTTGGTTGCAGGAGGTGACCGGTAGCTATGTCCCTGCGCTCTGATGTAACCCACGGCGATGAAGTTCGTTCCCCAAAGCTTGGCCCAACTGGCTGGGCTCGCTGGATCTGGGGTCAGATCACCAGCATGCGAACCGCGCTTTTGCTGCTGCTACTTTTGGCGGTCGCCGCAATTCCCGGCTCGCTACTTCCGCAGCGTTCCTCTGACCCAAACGGGGTCACCGCCTATTTCCAGGCCAACCCAACTACCGCACCGACCCTAGACAAGCTCCAACTCTTCGACGTCTACAGTTCGGCCTGGTTCTCTTCGATTTACCTACTGCTGTTCCTTTCGCTAATCGGCTGCGTGCTACCTAGAACCAAACATCACTGGGACGCAATGCGCGGCGAACCAATTGATACCCCGCGAAACCTAAAGCGTTTTCCGGCCTACCTCGCGAAAACTTCGAAGCAAGCTGGCGTTCTAGAAAACTTCGCCAAGCAGCTTCGTCAAAAGCGTTTCCGAGTGAAGGTAACCAAGACTTCGGTGAGCGCCGAGAAGGGTTACATTCGCGAGACCGGTAACCTGCTCTTCCACGTCTCCCTTATTGGTGTTCTGATCACCGTTGGTATCGGAGGAGCAACCAGCTTCTCAGGTCAGCGCGTTTTGGTTGAGGGTGAATCGTTTGTGAACAACCTCGCCGGCTACGACTCCTTCTCACCAGGCGTCTGGTTCGACTCCAAGTCGCTAAAGCCGTTCAATGTGAAGCTCGACAAGTTCGTGGCAACTTTCGACCTTCGCAACAAAACCAACATTGGAACCCCGCTGGATTTCGAGGCTTTCGTTTCGCTTCGTGAGACGCCGTCGTCGAAAACTGTTGCCGGCAAGATTCGCGTGAACTACCCGCTTGAAGCGCCGGGCGCCAATATTTACCTGACCGGTAACGGGTACGCTCCGGTACTGACCTTCCGCGACAAAGATGGAAACGTTTCTTTCTCGGGTCCGGTCATTTATCTTCCCCAGGATGCCAACTACACCTCGCTCGGCGTAATCAAACTTCCCGATGCCAAACCAAAACAGTTCGGCGTGCTCTCGTTCTTCTACCCAACCAAGGCTGTTCTAAAAACTGGCGCCTTCACATCTGGTTACCCAGCTCCGGTTGACCCTCTGGTGTCGATGAACGTTTACGTTGGCGATCTCGGGCTCGATAGCGGAATTCCTTCAAACGTCTTCTCACTTCAGGTTCACGGTCTCAAGCAGGTGGCGGGTGGCAAGTCAGGCACCAAAGCGCTCACCTTGGAACTTGGCGAAACCAAGAACCTTCCGCAAGACCTAGGAACGGTTACCTGGGACGGCCTGAAGCGCTACGCCTCGCTAGACATCGATTACAACCCAATGCAGATTTGGATCTTCCTGTTCGTGGTTTTGGCTTTCATAGGTTTGGTCACCTCGCTGCTCACGCCAAGACGTCGTGTGTTTGCCCGTAAAACCGAGACCGGTTACGAACTTGCCGGAATGGCAAAAAACGACGACCCACGACTGCAGGGAATTCTGGAAGAATTGGCTTCGGGGCTGAAGGTTAGGAAGAAGTGAAAGACGTACTGCTGAACCCGGTTCTAGACCGCTACGCACTCCTCGCAATTTTCGTTGCGATGGCCATCTACACAGTTTCATTCCTGGTATTTGTTTGGCACCTATCCCGTCTCTCGTCGACTTCTAAGAAGCTACAGAAGACCGCTCCGAAGCTTGAGCGCTCGGCATTGATCATCCTGATCGTCGCCGTTTTGTTCCACGGTGCCGGCGTGATCATGCGCGGCATCTCGGCTAGCCGTGTGCCTTGGGCAAACATGTACGAATTCTCGATCACCGGCTCGTTCATGATTGTGGCAATCTTCCTGTGCTCTTGGTTTGTGAAAGAGATTCGCGTGATTGCGGTTTTGGTCACCGCCTTCGCCCTACTGGTTCTGGGTACCGCAACCACCAACTTCTACGTTCAGGTGAAGACCCTGATGCCAGCCCTCCAGAGCTACTGGCTGGTCATTCACGTAACCGTGGCCGTGCTGGCAACGGCCTTCTTCAATATCGCAGCGGCACTTGCCGTGGCTTACCTACTTCGCAACTGGGGTTGGCTCCAGAACTCGAAGGCTCCTGCGCTGCAGCTGGTAAAGCGCGTGCTTTCGGTTTTCCCAGAGAGCAAGAAGTTGGAGAGCCTTTCCTACCGCTTCAACATGATCGGGTTCATCCTCTGGACCTTCACTCTGGTGGCAGGAGCCATTTGGGCCGAACGCGCCTGGCACCGTTACTGGGGTTGGGACACCAAAGAGGTTTGGACCTTCATCATCTGGACCATCTACGCCGGCTACCTACACGCCACCGCAACTCGTGGCTGGACCGGCGCCCGCGCGGCTTGGTTGAGCTTGGTTGGCTTTGCAGCGATCCTGTTCAACTTCACAATCGTGAACCTTTTCTTCAAAGGTCTTCACGTTTACTCAGGTCTTAAATAAAGCAACGCTCCAAGCGCTTTAGCCACCAGTCTCGTCGTTCTTCGCTTGCCAGTAGCTCGTTACTGAAAACGTCTGTGCTCTCAAACAAAGACAAGGTGCCAAGACCGTGAGCGGTATCGCCGCCTAGTGCGGTGGCAAAAGCCAGGCCAGCCTGAATTCCGATCGGTGTCTCAAGGGCGCTGCTCACCGTGACCGGCAAACCGCATTCACGTGCAATCTCTAGCGCACGGGTAACTCCACCGAGCGGCTGGGCTTTTAAAACCAGGACGTCGGCGGCACCGGCATAAACCACAGCCATCGGGTCTTCAACCTTGCGCACCGATTCGTCGGCGGCAATGCGCGTTGCACCACGAAGTCGTGCTCGAAGTTCGGCTAGCTCGCCGATGGTTGCACATGGCTGTTCGAAGTACTCCAGAACACCAGCAGCCTCGGCAACCCTCAGACCCTGTTCTACGGTGTAACCGCCGTTTGCGTCTAGGCGAAGAGCCGACTCTGGCTTGAGACGTCGAACCGAAGCAATTCGCTCAAGGTCTTGCTCGATGGTTTGGCCGGTTTCGGCCACCTTGATTTTTATGGTGTCGGTGTCTTGATACAGCGAAAGCACTTGGGCGATGTCGTCGCCGTTGATCGCCGGTAGGGTGGCATTTAGTTTGACTTCGCCAACTTCGCGCTTTGGGCCAAACCCCTGATCCATCGCGGCCTGCAACCAGATGCGCGCTTCGTCGTCTTCGTATTCCAAAAAAGGCGACCATTCTGCCCAGCCGTTTTCGCCCTCGAAAAGCAGTGCTTCACGTTGGGCAATCCCGCGGAACCGAGTGCGCATTGGCAGACTAACCACTCGCGCTGAGGCGAGGATATCTGACAGGGTCGGGGTTACGGTCACATTGTTAGTCTAGAAGCATGGCAAATCAGGTTTCCGAAATCTTCGACGCATCCGCTTGGAAAGACGTCGACGGATTCGATGCACTAACTGACATCACCTACCACCGTCACGTTTCGCTCGGTGCTGTGCGTGTTGCCTTCAACCGCCCTGAGGTTCGTAACGCTTTCCGCCCACAGACCGTGGACGAGCTGAACCGCGTGCTTCTTCACGCAGCCGAGGATTCTCAGGTTGGCGTTGTTTTGCTCACCGGAAACGGACCTTCGCCGAAAGACGGCGGCTGGGCATTTTCTTCTGGCGGCGACCAGCGAGTTCGTGGCAAGGATGGCTACGAATACCAAGACGGCAAGGCTTCAAGTGGCCGCCTACACATTCTTGAAGTGCAGCGCCTGATTCGTTTCATGCCGAAGGTAGTTATTGCGCTGGTGCCTGGTTGGGCTGCCGGCGGCGGTCACTCGCTAAACGTTATTGCCGACCTAAGCATCGCCTCTCGTGAGCACGCAATGTTCAAGCAGACCGATGCCACTGTTGGCTCGTTCGACGCCGGTTACGGCAGCGCATACCTTGCCCGCCAGGTTGGTCAGAAGTTTGCCCGTGAAATCTTCTTCCTAGCCGATGAGTACAACGCTCAGCGTGCCTACGAAATGGGTGTCATCAACGCGGTTGTTGATCACGCCGAACTTGAAAAGACCGGCATCGCCTGGGCTGAGCGTATCTTGGCGCAGAGCCCGCAGTCGATCCGCATGCTGAAGTATGCCTTCAACGCGGTTGACGACGGCCTGGTTGGCCAGCAGATTTTTGCCGGCGAAGCTACCCGCTTGGCTTATGGCACCGACGAAGCGGTTGAAGGCCGCGACTCCTTCTTGCAGCGCCGCCAGCCAGACTGGTCGGCTTTCCCTTGGCACTTCTAAACAAATGGAACCGCTAAAACTAGATCTCTCGTTTGATGCGGTTACCGCTTTGCTCGCTCTGGGCGATGTGCTTGATGGTAAGCGCAACCTGATTGTTGAATCGTCTGGTTCAACTGGAACTCCGAAAGAAATCGAACTGACCTCGGCAGCTTTGAACCGAGCCGCAATCGCTTCGGCAAATCGTCTTGGTGGTCACGGTCAGTGGTTGCTCGCACTTCCTATCACCTACGTTGCCGGCGCCATGGTTTTGGTGCGTTCACTCATGGCCGATTCTCAGCCGGTGGTTTTGAACACCAACGTTCCCTTCACGGCCGAGGGCTTCAACCGAACTGCTGGGTTCATGACCGGCGAGCGTCGTTACACCTCGCTGGTGCCGGCACAGCTGGAACGCCTGGCTTCAGAGCTGGGCACTGTGCCTGGGCTACTTCAGACCCTCAAGCGTTTCACCGCAATCCTGGTTGGTGGCCAAGCCGCAAAAGCAAAAACCGTTGAGAGTCTGCGCGCTCAGGGTGTGAACATCGTGCTCACCTACGGCTCTGCCGAAACTTGCGGCGGTGTGGTCTACGACGGCGTGCCACTGGACGGCTACGAGGTAACCATCGAAGCCGACGGCCGCATCAAAATTGGCGACACTATTACTAACGACCTCGGCGAATTCGTCGATGGAAAATTGGTGGTCAAGGGTCGAATCGATCGCGTAATCAATTCCGGCGGGCACAAGCTTTCGCTGGAAGCGGTGGAAACTTGGACGCAATCGCTCGACCGAGTAATTGATGCAGTTGCGGTTGCCACCAAACATGCCGAGTTCGGTGAGGCGTTTGTTTGTTTTTACACCCAAGCCGGAGACCTACCGCTCGATACTTCTAGGGCCGCGTTAGCCTTAAGTATTGTTGCCAAGTCGGGGCAGTGGAAGCGAATCGAAAAACTTCCAACCCTGCCAAACGGCAAACCAGATTTACAGTTCCTCACTTTGCAGGCAAACCACTTTGGAGATTCTCTTGGCTAAGAAAAAGCAGTCCGACTTTGCGCTATGGGTTGAAGGCGCTCGCCTCCGCACACTGCCACTGGCGGTTGCACCAATCATCGCCGCTTCTGGCGCAGCTTTCGCAATGCAGGCGTTCAACCTGACCAAGACCCTGCTGGCTCTGGCGGTTGCACTCTTCCTTCAGATTGGCGTGAACTACGCCAACGATTACTCCGACGGAATTCGCGGAACCGATAGCAACCGAGTTGGCCCACTACGTCTAACCGCCTCTGGTTCTTTCCAACCTCGAACCGTTAAGTTGGTTGCCTTCGGTTTCCTAGGTTTGGGTGCACTGGCTGGTTTGACTTTGGTTGTAGTTACCGGGCTTTGGTGGCTACTCGCGGTCGGTGTCGTTGCCGTGCTCGCCGCCTGGTTCTACACCGGAGGTAAGAAGCCTTACGGTTATGCCGGTCTTGGTGAACTGGTGGTATTTATTTTCTTCGGGCTGGTTGCTGTGGTTGGAACCGTCTATGGTCAGGCACCTGATTTGTTCAAGCTTCCAGAAACCTGGATGGTGGTGTTGCCGGTTGCGATTGGCCTCGGGCTTTACGCTTCAGCGGTACTGATGATCAACAACATCCGTGATATCGAAACCGATGCGCCGGTGGGCAAGAAGACTCTTGCGGTGCGCGTTGGCAAGAACGTTGCCAAGGCCATCTACCTCGTAATGATTTGGGCTCCGCTGGCAATCAATTGGACCTACCTGAAGATCAACCTGATTCCAGCGTTTGTGTTCCCGTTTGCACTCGTGCTGCTCTTGCTTCCACTGACACTCATCGTGCTCACCGCGCGCACGCCAAAAGAAAACATTTTGGCTTTGAAGCTCACCAGCAATGCGGCTTTGATTTACGCAATTCTGGTTGCGTTGGGTCTTTGGAAACTGGTTTAGTTTTCGTCTTCCGCGTTTTCGTCGCGGGTCTTTTTAGGCTTGTGAACTGCGTCGTAGATTTTGGCGCTAGAGGCCTCCCGTTGCTTGCGTAAGAAGATTAGCGAAAACGAGAAGCTGAGCATGGTTGCGATAACCACTGCGACGATTGGCGCGAAGTTCAGCAGTAACAAGACGGTCAAAACCGCGGAGAAGATCCCGAGACGAGCGAGCGTGTAAACGAGCAGGGGATTCTTCATGCTTTTAAGTCTAGGCATGCCAATAGGCTGGAGGTATGCGTTTTCTAATCCTGCCTGTCGTTGTTTGGGTGGTCCTCACCGTTTTCAGTACCGTGTTTGCCCTGAGCGCCAAGTCCAGCGAGGTTCGCGTGCTTCCCAAATGGGTTTGGTTGCTGCTGATCATTTTTGTTCCGGTGTTGGGAGCTCTCCTCTACATAACTATTGGTCGCCCAATTCTGCCGCCGAAAACCACTCAGATCGCACCAGACGACGACCCTGAATTCCTGAGACGCCTTGCCGAACAACTCAAAGACGAAGACGATAAAAAAGATGAGTAGTTCTCCAGCCCAAGTTTTGGCATCGCACCTGCTGGCCGCGTTCGCTGGTGCTGGCATTGACCAAATCTTTCTGGCGCCTGGCGCTCGCTCGCAGGCGCTTGCCATCGCCGCCGGCCAACTTGCCGATGCCGATAAGGCAGACCTGTTCATTCGCCTAGACGAGCGATCCATGGGGTTCTCAGCGCTTGGCGTGGGCCTTGCCACCGGCAAGCCGGCGCTGGTAATTACAACTTCCGGAACCGCGGTTGCCAACCTGCACCCGGCCGTGCTCGAAGCTCACCACTCGGGTGTTCCAATGATTTTGCTCACCGCAGACCGCCCACATGAACTTCGCGACGTTGGAGCCAACCAAACCACCAAGCAGGTTGGAATCTTCGACGACGCCGTGCGAGTGGTGTTCGATGTTGAGGCGCCAACCGAAGATAACGACGGCGTTGAAGGGGTTGCCCAGTTGGTTTCAACCGCGATAAGAGTTTCACTGGGCTTGGGTGGCGTGCGTCCTGGCCCGGTTCAGATAAACCTAGCTTTCCGCGAACCACTTTCGGCTGATTCTCCAAATGCTGCTGAACTAACCGTTGAAGTTCCAGCCGGCGAAGAAGCCGAAACCGAACTCGAGTTCGCAATTCTGGATGGCTCGGTTCCAACCGTGGTGATTGCCGGAGCTGGCTCCAACGAGGGTGCCATTGAACTTGCCGAAGCCTACGGACTACCGGTTTTCGCTGAGCCTTCATCCAGCGCCCGCTACGGAGACAACGCGATCCTCAGCTACTCGCTGCTGCTCGCCGAGAACCCAGAACTTCGCGACCGAATTGGTCGGGTCATTGTCTTTGGAAAGCCAACCTTATCGCGCAGCGTGATTCGTTTGTTCTTCAACGAAAACATCGAAGTGGTTGTGGTTCGAAACCGGGCCATGGGACTATTCGATGTTTCAAGACGTGCGTCCATGTTCGTCGACGACGTCACGTTCGACGTCGACGTTGATGGCGAATGGCTGGAAGCCTGGCGGGTAGCCGATCAGAAGCTACGACTTTCAACTCCGGTCTCCGAAACGCTCTCGCGCCGAGAAATCGTGGAGCAGGTTTGGAATGCAGTTGAACCAGGCGACAACCTGGTGCTCGGTGCCTCGCGCATGATTCGAGAAGCCGAGGTGTGGGCGCCGGCAAAAAACCTGAATGTCTTTGCCAACCGTGGTCTTGCCGGAATCGATGGAACGGTTGCAACCGCAACCGGAATTGCCCTAGCCACGCGCGAACAAACCCGAGTACTACTTGGCGACCTAACCTTGCTTCACGATGCCAGCTCGCTGGTCATTGACCCACTCGACGGGCCAATCGACCTTCAGTTGGTGGTGGTGAACGACCGCGGTGGCAGCATCTTCGAAACTCTCGAACCAGCGAAGTCGCTCAGCGAGCAGAGTTTCAACCGCCTATTCCGAACTCCTCAGGAAGTGAACCTTGCTACCTTGGCAGTTGCCTACGGCTGGTTGCATGTTCCGGTTTACACCGAGGTTGAACTTGAGGCAGCACTTCGCCAGCCAGGCCGCGTGCTCATTGAAGTGAAATTAGGCTAAAGCCCCAATAATCGGCTGGAACTTCAAATCGGTTTCGATAAGTTCAGATTCTCCATCGGATTCAGAAACAATTCCGCAGCCCGCATAGGCGGTGATCTTTCCGCCTTTAAGCTGGGCACCGCGCAAGGCAATTACCCACTCGCCGTCGCCGTCGGCACCAATCCAACCAACCGGGCCGGCATAGCGTCCGCGGTCGAACGGTTCCAGTTCGGCAATCAGCTTCTGTGCGGCGTCTCGAGGAGTTCCAGCAACCGCTGCGGTTGGGTGCAGAGCACTCGCCAAATCTAGAACCGAAGAGTTCTCGTTTAGAACACCGTGCACATCGCTGGCCAGATGCCAAAGGTTCGGAAGCGCGAGGCTAAACGGTTCGGTGTCGGCATCAACGTGATCGCAGAACGGCTCAAGCGCTGAAACCAGCGACTTCACGGCAAAGGCGTGCTCGGAAACATTCTTGTGTGACTCTGCCAACGCCTTGGCAATCGCCTGGTCAACATTAGGGTCGGTGCCACGAGCAGCGGTACCCGCCAAAACTCGTGCCGAAACCTGCGAGTGCGAAACTCGAACCAGCAGTTCAGGAGAGGCTCCGAACATTCCATCGACCGAGTAAATCCAGCAACTCGGGTAGCGAGCAGAAAGTCGACCTAGTGCGCTTCGCAAATCAAAGTTGGCTGGAACCGAACCAACCAAATCGCGCGCGAGCACAACCTTCTCGAGCTGCTCTTCTTGAATCATGGCGACTGCGCGGTCAACCAGTTCGCTGAACTCGTTACGTCCAAGAGCTCCCGGGGCAAGAGTGACCGGGGCGTTCTGTGACCAAACGGTTGCGGCCGGAAGTTTTGCGTCGTCTACCGAGGTAATCCAGAAGCGGTCGTCGCGGCGACCAATTACCACTCGAGGCATGATCAGCACGCTCTCGGTTGCCGAAGTGTCTGCGAAAGCAATGGTTCCGAAAGCAACCGGACCAGAACCTGGCAGTGCAACTTGATCAACTACCTCAAGTTCGGATACGTAGGAACGCCAGGCTTCGGCTAGGTCGGCGATGCGGTTAGGTCCGGTGGCAACCAATCGCTTGGCTTCACCCCAACCAACCAGGCCTTGGCCCCCGCGCACGAATGCCGAGGATTCTGTTGGAAGAAGTTCCAGGATGTTGCGCCCTAGGGCTTCGGGAAGAGGCAAACTGACCACACGTGTCATTGCTGTCCCTTCTCTGTGTCTTTCCTGTGAACCACGGATTTACCCTGTTTTATGCCCAACTCGCAACCTAAATTAGTTCAGTAGAGCAAATTTGAGTCTAGGCGTTTGGAGCCCCGAGCATGATTGAAAAGAAAGCAACTCTGGTTGCAGCAATCGTTGCGCTCGCACTCATTGGCGGTCCGCTGGCAGCTTCGGCAGCCCCGATTCAAACCTCCAAGACCATCGTGACCACCTTCCACACCGAAGACGAAGAGCACGAAGACGACGGCGACGACGACGAGGATGACGGAGACCACAACGGTTATATTCCTCCAGTATTCGTGGTCCCCGGTCACAAGAAGCCCCACAAAGAGCACGGTGAAAAGCCTGTGGCTACAACTCCAACTACCGCACCTTCAGCAGAAATTGATCCAGCAACCGGTTTACCGATTGAAACTTCAAGCATCGACCCAGTCACCGGTCAAGAGTTCGTAGTAGTTGGTGCCGGAGGAGACCCAGCAAGCGAGTCGCTCGGTGGAGTAAACCCAGAAGAGGCTCGTGCGGTAGACATTCGCCGTGTTCCAACGCGAATTCACACTCCTGCCGACCAGTTCATGGATGCCGCGTACATCGGTTTGGGAATGCTAACTTTGGCAGCTCTGGGTCTCGGCGGCACTGCAGCAACCCGTGCCATTCGCCTACGTCGCAGTGGCAAGTCTGATTACTTCTACGGCGACAAATAGTCCCAAACCATGCTCGCTCTAC
>JBEDKG010000027.1:0-10336 GCA_041172205.1 Actinomycetota bacterium
TCTGCTCAAGAGGCTTGGTTAGCGGCAGAGCGAGTTGCCGCTCGAAAGCCTAAGGGCTAGTTAGCATTTACTGGTGATTGCATCCCTACGCGGTACCGTTCTCAGTTCCACTCTGAATTCAGTGGTTCTGGATGTCGCCGGCGTTGGATATCTGGTGCAAGTCACCCCAGGTCTTGCTCTGGCTGTATCTAAAGGTCAAGAGCTTTCGCTCGTGACTGCTTTCATCGTTCGTGAAGATGCTTTCACAATCTTTGGCTTTGAATCTTCAGAAGAATTGGCTACCTTCGACCTTCTCAGGTCGGTTACCGGAGTTGGCCCAAAGTTGGCGCTTTCGATTATTCACCAACTGGGTGTTGAAGCTTTGAGTAACGCGGTAGCAAGCGAAGACGATGCCGCCTTCAAATCAGTTAGTGGAATTGGGCCGAAGACCGCAAAACTTCTGGTCGTAACTCTCGCAGGCAAGTTGTCGGGTGGCAACACCCAAAAGGCTTCAACTTCAGATGCTGACATCGTCGCAGCACTCGTTGGGCTTGGCTACCAGTCCAAGGTTGCAGAAGAAGCTGTTAAGGCTTCTCGCGCAAGCAACCCGAATGCCTCGAACGACATCGTTCTGCGCACTGCACTTCAGGGTCTGGCTCGCAAATAATGGACGATCTACTCACTCCGGAACCGAACGAAACTGAGCTCGCATTCGAAGCGGCCGTGCGTCCAAGCAATTTGGAGCAGTTTGTCGGGCAGCAAACTGTTCGCCGCCAATTGGAGCTGGTGCTCGAATCGGCAAAGCTTCGCGGCACGAATGCCGATCACATTCTTTTGGTTGGTCCTCCTGGTTTAGGAAAGACAACTCTGGCCCTTATTGTCTCAAACGAGACCGGGCACCCAATCCGTCTAACTTCTGGTCCCACGATTCAGCATGCTGGCGATTTGGCGGCAATTCTTAGCTCTTTGGTGCCAGGGGAAATCCTGTTCATCGATGAAATTCACCGAATGTCTCGCGCTGCCGAAGAGATGCTGTATTTGGCCATGGAGGATTACCGAGTAGACGTCATGGTTGGTAAAGGAGTTGGCGCGAATTCAATTCCACTGGAGTTAGCTCCGTTTACTCTCATTGGCGCTACCACTCGTTCTGGAATGCTGCCTACACCGCTTAGGGACCGATTCGGATTTACAGGCCACCTTGAGTTTTACGACGCCGCCGAACTTCACGAAGTAGTTCGTCGCAGCGCTGTTCATCTAGGTGTCAAGCATGATGAACAGGCACTTGGTGAAATTGCACGACGTTCGCGCGGAACCCCACGTATCGCGAATAGATTGCTTCGACGGGTTCGTGACTACGCGTTGGTGCACAATCATGATGTCGTCGACGTGGCAATTGCCCGCGAGGCACTAACCATTTTTGAAGTTGATGAACTCGGTCTTGATCGAATTGATATCCAATTTTTGGACTTACTTACCAGTCGTTACGCCAACAAGCCTGTCGGGCTTTCGACTCTGGCAGTCGCTTTAGGCGAAGAAGCAGAGACCCTCGAAGCAGTTGTTGAGCCTTACCTGGTCAGAACTGGCATGATTGTTCGCACTCCGAGGGGGCGTGAAGCGACCGAGGCCGCCTATCGACACCTTGGTAAAGATTCGGGTTCACGCGGCGCACCGACACTGCTTGACCTATAATTTGTTTAGGCGCTGTTAGGCGCATTTTTTACGTAAAGCAGAGGCATTACTATGGGTCAAAATGACTTTCTATTGATCGGAATGGTCATCCTATTCGGTGGCTTCATGTACTACAACGGCCGCAAGCGCAAGACCCAGGCTGCAGAGCTTGCCTCTCGTGTGGTTGTTGGCGCAAACATCATGCTGACGAGCGGCATCTACGGCGTAGTTGTGAGCCTCGGAGACACTCGTGCGGTCATCAAGACAGCTGATTCGACCCTAATTGAAGTTGACAAGCGAGCCATCGCCCGCGTTGTTGAAGAAGTTTCTACCCCAATCGCCAAGAAAGCTCCGGCCAAGAAGCCGGCAGCAAAGAAGTAGGTTTTTTCATGGCTGGTTCATCTTCAAATAAGTCCGCACGTAAACGACTCGCTTGGTTGCTAGTCGTATTTATCGCGTTTGCCGGTCTAATCACCGGAGCAACCCTGACCAAGACCCCAGGTGCAACTTTTGTTCCTCAGTTGGCTCTAGACCTTCAGGGTGGTACTCAGGTGATCCTGAAGCCAACCATCAACAACGGCGGTTCTGCATCTGCCCAGCAATTAGCTCAGGCGGTTGACATCATTCGTCAGCGCATCGACTCAACCGGTGTTTCTGAGGCGCAGATTGTTACTCAGGGTGAAGGCGCCGAAGCCGCCATCGTAGTGAGCATCCCTGGTAAGCCTTCAGACAGCACTCTGGAACTAATTAAGGCCAGCGCAAAGCTTGAATTCCGTCCGGTGTTGGTTACTGGAGCTGGTACGACCGCCCTGGTTACTCCGGCAGCCACCAAGGACAACCCAAAGCCGACCCCAACTTTGCCACAGTCGACACCAATTGCGACCAGCACTGCAGCGCCAACTGACAACAGCGATGTCAACTGGGTGACTCCAGAGCTTCAGGCCGAATACGAAGCGCTTGACTGTTCGCAGCAGTTCCGCGAACCAGGTCAGGTTGACGACCCTACCAAGCCGCTAGTTACCTGTGACCGAGACCGAACAGCTAAGTTCATCCTTGGCCCAGTAGAGCTTGACGGTACCCAGATTTCTAAGGCGATGTCTTCTGCCATGACCACGAGTGCCGGTTCATCGACTGGGCAGTACGCGGTAGACCTAACCTTCAACGCTGAAGGTAAAGCGGCGTTCGGAAAAGTAACCACTCGACTATTCCCGCTGACCGCACCTAGAAACCAGTTCGCTGTGACCATCGATGGTTACATTGTCACCGCGCCAGCTATCCAGGCAGTTATTACTACCGGTACCGCGCAAATCACCGGTGGTTTCACCTCAGAATCGGCTACTTCGCTTGCAAACCAGTTGAAGTACGGTTCGTTGCCTATCGGATTCCAGGTTCAGAGCCAGGAAAACATCTCGGCAACTCTAGGTACTCAGCAGCTTCAGAGCGGCTTGATCGCCGGTGCTATCGGTATGTTGCTTGTTCTTATTTACTCGTTGTTCCAGTACCGCGCACTAGCCTCGATCACCATCGGTTCTTTGGCTGTAGCGGCCGGTCTTACCTACCTAACGATCACGTTGCTGTCTTGGCGCATGGATTACCGTCTATCGCTTGCTGGTGTAGCAGGTTTGATTGTTGCTATTGGTATTACGGCCGACTCGTTCATCGTGTACTTTGAGCGTGTCCGAGATGAGCTTCGTGAAGGTCGACCACTTTCCGTTGCTGTATCTTCCGGTTGGAAGCGCGCCTGGCGAACCATTCTGGTTTCAGACGTTGTCAGCCTTCTAGCTGCTGGAACTTTGTACTTCCTAACCGTTGGAAACGTACGTGGTTTTGCATTCACACTTGGACTAACCACAATCATTGACCTTGCGGTTGTGACGCTCTTCACGGTTCCTGTTCTTTCACTGTTTGCTAACTTGAAGTTCTTTGCTTCTGGTAGCAAATGGTCGGGCTTTGAAATCTCAGACGCTCAGGGAGAACGCTACGTTGGTCGTGGCACCTTCCGTAAGGCCGATGAGACTGTTGTTCGCAACAAGAAGTCTTCTGGCGAAGCATCAAAACGTCAGACAATCGCTGAGCGCAAAGCAGCAATCAAAAATGGAGAGGCTGGTGAGCAGTAATGTCTAAATTCTCTGAATTCGGTAACGCTCTCTATTCCGGAGACCGATCATTCAATTTCACCGGACGTCGCAAGGTTTGGTACACCATCAGCCTTGTAGTGATTGCCATTTCGGCAATTCTTCCATTCACTCTTCACAACGGATACAACTTTGGAATTGAATTCAAAGGTGGGTCTGAGTTCACCATTTCTGGTGGAGCCAGTAAAGGCACCGAAGTTGCCCGCACTGTCCTTGACTCTGCCCTTCCAGGCAAGGAGATCGTTGTTTCCACGGTCGGAACCGACACGGTTCGAGTTCAAACTCCTCAGCTGAGTGACACGAAGTCTGAAGAGGTTCGACAGGCGCTTGCAAAGAGCTATTCCGTTGAGTCCGCTGCAGTTTCGTCAAGCTTTATAGGCGCATCATGGGGAACTGACGTAACCGGAAAGGCCGTAAACGGTCTGCTCTGGTTCCTAGCCTTGGCTGCAATCCTGATGGCAATTTACTTCCGAACTGTGAAGATGTCGGTTGCTGCGATGTCGGCTTTGCTCCACGACCTTTTGATTACTGCGGGTATCTACGGCGCTCTGGGGCTCGAAGTTACTCCAGCAGCCGTTATCGGATTCCTAACCATTCTTGGTTACTCGCTCTACGACACAGTTGTTGTGTTCGACAAGATTCGTGAAAACACCGAGGATGTTGAGCACAGTGAAACCGCTACTTTCAGCGAGCGAGTGAACCTCGCCATCAACCAGACTCTTGTTCGTTCGATTAACACGACCGTTGTGGCAATCCTGCCGGTAGCTTCGATCTTGTTTATCGGCGCAATCGTGTTTGGTGCTGGCACCCTTCGCGACATCTCGTTGGCACTGTTCATCGGTATGTTGGTTGGAACCTACTCAACCATCTTCGTTGCGGCTCCGTTCTACTCACAGCTTCGTGAGAAAGAGCCTAGGTTCGCTAACGCTGCCGCTAAGGTATTAGCCAAGCGCGGCTAAAGAGTTTTGTCAGGAGTGTGATTGGCGTTGACCGAAAACACTGCCACGGGCTCTATTCAAGCTCTTCGAAGTGGGCTTGGTCGCCTGTTCGGGCGAAATAATCCACACAGCGCTGAAGTCAATGAACTGCTTCGAGTCCTGAAGGCTAATCACCCCAAGTCTGACCTAGCCGTCGTTGAACGCTCGTACCTCGTAGCTGAGCAGGCGCACGAGGGTCAGAAACGTAAAAGCGGAGAGCCGTACATCACGCATCCGATTGCCGTGGCCCAAATTCTCGCTGATCTTGGTATCGGTCCAACTACCATCGCGGCTGCGCTACTGCATGACACCGTTGAAGATACCGCGTATACGCTTCCAATGCTGCAGAAGGATTTCGGCGACGAGATCGCAGCACTGGTCGATGGCGTAACGAAGCTCGACAAGGTCAAATTCGGTGAAAACGCTCAGGCCGAGACCGTTCGAAAAATGGTCGTTTCTATGTCTAAGGATATTCGAGTCCTAGTCATAAAACTTGCAGACCGCCTCCACAATGCGCGCACCTGGGGATTTGTTGAGCCAGAGAAAGCCCAGCGCAAAGCTCAGGAGACGCTAGAGATTTACGCACCACTGGCGCATCGTCTTGGTATCAGCACGATCAAGAACGAGTTGGAAGAACTTTCGTTCTCGGTTCTTTACCCAAAGGTTTATGAAGAGATTGTGAATCTCGTTAGGCAACGTACTCCAAAGCGTGCCGAATTCATCGACGGCGTTATTGGCACAATCAATGAGGACCTAAAAGAAAACCGAATTAAAGCCAAGGTCGACGGACGTCCAAAGCAGTATTACAGCATCTACCAAAAAATGGTGGTTCGCGGTCGAGAGTTCGATGACATCTACGATTTGGTTGGAATTCGAATCCTCGTTGACACCGTTAGAGATTGCTATGGAGCACTAGGCGCAATTCACTCTCGTTGGAATCCGGTGCCTGGCCGCTTCAAAGACTACATCGCCATGCCCAAGTTCAATCTCTACCAGTCGCTTCACACCACCGTGATTGGCCCAAGCGGCCGCCCAGTTGAGATCCAAATTCGTACGCACGAAATGCATCAACGTGCCGAGTACGGTGTGGCAGCCCACTGGAAGTACAAGGAGCAGGCTGGTACCTCTGAGGTAACCGGTGAAGAAGACCTAGCTTGGCTCAAACACCTCACCGATTGGCAGTCTGAGACTCAAGACCCTGCGGAGTTCTTAGACTCACTTCGTTTCGAGATTGGTGCCAAGGATGTCTACGTCTTCACTCCGAAGGGTAAGGTCATTGGGCTCCCAACCGGTGCGACACCGGTTGACTTTGCTTACACCGTTCACACCGAAATCGGCCACCGAACCATGGGCGCCAAGGTTAATGGACGATTGGTACCTCTCGAAACTCAGCTGCACTCTGGAGACGTCGTTGAGATTTTCACTTCGAAGTCCACCGATGCTGGTCCAAGCCAAGACTGGCTAGGGTTTGTGGCTTCATCGCGAGCTAGAGCGAAGATCAAGCAGTGGTTCTCTAACGAGCGCCGTGACGAAGCTGTAGAGAGCGGCAAAGATTTAATCGCAAAGGCAATGCGCAAGCAAAACCTGCCACTCCAGAGGCTCATTGCATCAGATGGCATTGTGAAGCTCGCTCATGAGCTTCGATACGGTGATGTTGAGTCGCTTTACGCGGCGGTGGGCGAGGGGCACATCTCTGCCCAGTCGATCATCGAAAAACTTACCGCGACTGCCATTGACGAAGATGACCTAGTCGAACCGTTCCAGCTACCGACCAGAAATGTGAGCGCAGATCGTCGTCGCAGTGACAATTCAGGTGTTTTGGTTCGCGGTGACGATGATGTTTTGGTCAAGTTGGCTCGCTGCTGCACACCGGTTCCAGGAGATGAAATCGTAGGGTTTGTGACTCGTGGTTCTGGCGTATCCGTTCACCGCTCTGACTGCAAGAACGTCGGTGTTCTCGAAGAACAACCGGAACGCATGATGGATGTAACCTGGGCTACAAACGCCAAGAGTCTGTTCCTGGTGAACATTCAAATCGAAGCTTTGGACCGTGGCGGTTTGCTTTCAGACGTTACCCGCGTACTTGCCGAGCACCACGTAAACATTCTCTCGGCATCGGTTTCCACCAGAAGCGACCGTGTTGCGCTCAGCCGATTTGTCTTTGAGATGGCAGATCCAGCCGTGTTAGAGCATCTTCTAAACGCGGTGCGTAGGATCGACGCCGTTTACGACGTCTATCGAGTTAGTAATAACTAAGAGCGTTACTTAGCGGCTGCTGTAACTACTTCTAGCCAGGCCTTGCGAGCGGCCAAACTTTCGGTAAGTTCAGTGATCTTCTTCTTGTCGGTAGCCTTGGCAAGTTCGGCCTCAAGTTTGGCAATTGCCTCTTCAAGTTTGATGGTCACATCATCCTTGCGGGCCTTGGCAGCTGGGTCGGTTGCCTTCCAGTTGTCGCGCTCTGCGTTGCGGACTGCGGTCTCGATTGCCTTGAGCTTGTCTTCTGTCTTTGCCATGTCGTTGCGAGAGACTCGACCAGCTTTTTCCCAACGGTCCTGGATACTGAGAAGTAGTTGCTTAGCCTTAGCTAGGTCCTTGGTTGGGTCAATAGCCTTGGCTTCTTCTAGAAGTGCCAACTTCGCGGTCAGAGCTTCGGATTGTGAAGCGGTGATTGCGGCTACCTGTTCACCCTTTGCAGCGTAGATTGTGTCGCCAGCAGCTTTGAAGCGAGCCCAGAGTGCGTCGTCGTTTTTGGTGCGGCCGGCTGCCTTCCATTCATCAAGAAGTTTGCGGTACTCAACTACTGAGTCAGAGCCCTTAGCGGCTAGTTCTTCCGCCTTCTTCACAATTGACTCTTTAGAAGCCTTAGCTGCCTTGGCTTTGTTGCCTGCTTCCGCGAAATAAGCACGTTTTGCATTCTCTAGCTTGTTACGCGAGTTTTGGAAACGCTTCCAAAGAGCATCGGCTTCAGCTTTAGGCACGCGCGGGCCGTTCTTCTGAGCAGCCTGCCACGCTTCGAATAGTTCGGTGAGTGTCGCAGATACTTGCTTCCACATGACTTTGTTCAGGTCGCCATTGGCAAGTGCCTCGACCTTTGCAACAATTTCTTCACGAGCAGCCATTGCCTGAGCGATGCCCTCTTTGTTCTCTTCTTTTTTGAGGTTCAGAAGGTCTTGAATCTTCGGAGCCAGCGCTAGTACTCGCTCGCGCAGTGACTGCAGGTTTCCAACCGCGGATGCATCGATTAGATCAACTGTTAGCTTTGCTGCTGTCTTAGAAATCGAGTCCGCATCTGCCTTTTTAGCAACACGCTGTTCCAAAAGTCGGACTGAGCCTTCAAGAGCCTCGAACTTCTTGACGAAGTAAGCCAATGCTTCTTCCTGGCTAACGTTAGGAACCTGACCAACTTTGCGTTCGCCATTTGGCTCAATTACGTAAACGTTGTTCTCAGAATCGACGCGACCGAATTCGGTGGTTGTCATGGCTTGCCTAACTTTCGGGGGATTTGACTATTTTACAGTTACAGCTGCGAGTTGAATTGGGGTCTTCGGTTTTCCGTCGGTGCCTCCATCAGCAGTTCCCTGATTCGCAAGGCTAACGATCGACTTTAGGTTTGAGGTGATCTTGCCCAAAACGGTGTAACCACCGGCTGAATCCGCAGGGATTGAGCTCGTCTTGTAAACGATAAAGAACTGGGAACCCATGCTGCTGCCGTTATTTCCAGTTCTCGCCATGGCAATCAGACCAGGACCGTATACGTTATCGGCTGGAGCATTTTCGACTGGACCGAAGTTGTAACCTGGGCCGCCAGTTCCATCACCAGCTGGGTCTCCACACTGAAGAACATAGATTCCCGCGGTAGTGACTCGGTGACATCCGGTGGTGTCAAAGAATCCCTTCTTGGCAAGGGTTACGAAGTTGGCAACGGCCTTAGGAGCCTTGTCGCCGTAGAGTTCGAAATTCACAGGATTTCCTGCCACAGACATGGAACCAGTCCAGACACGGTTCTCCGCCACCGATTCGTTTGGAGCGGTCAATGGTTTTGGGGTTGGCTTTGGGATGCCAGGACCAAAGTTAAAGTAGACCAACTGAGCAGCGATTGCCACGACGACTGCGCCAAAAATAATGCCAAGCGAAAGAATGTTGTCCTTGCGACGAACTTCCTTGCGTCCTCCGACCATGGTCGATTTTGCTTCGTAACTCGCGATGCGAGCTTCTGCTGCTTTAGATAACTTGCTCTTTTGATTAGCCATGTTCACTCCAACTTTCTCGCCTAAGTTTACTTGAGGCAGAGCATGTGATGAGTGTCGTAGCCTTGAAATGTGAATCTTCAAACCATCTTCGAATCCACTGAGCCTTTGGCCGCTCGGATGCGTCCTCGAACTGTTGAAGAGATAGTCGGGCAGCAGGAAGTCCTAAAGCAAGGTTCACCATTACATCGTCTCCTAAACGGAGAAACTCGCGGCGCTCAGTCCGTGCTCATCTGGGGACCACCGGGCACTGGTAAGACTTCGATTACTAATGTTTTGGCTTCAACCCACGGACGCAAGTTATCCCAATTGAGCGCGATTTCGGCTGGCGTCAAGGAAGTGCGCGACGTCATTGAAAAAGCGAAAGCCGACTCCGATCTCTATGACCTTGAAACCGTTCTGTTTCTTGATGAAATTCATAGGTTCTCAAAAGCACAACAAGATTCACTGCTACCTTCGGTAGAGGCTGGCTGGGTAACTCTCGTTGCTGCCACTACTGAAAATCCTTCCTTTAGTGTTATCGCGCCGCTCATCTCAAGGTCTGTTGTTGTGCAACTCAAATCCTTATCGGACCAAGATTTAGAAACCCTGGCGACCCGAGCGCTTGAGGACGAACGTGGCTTTGCTGACCTGATTTCCATAGAGAAACCGGCATTGTCTGAACTGGTTCGAATGGCTCAAGGCGACGCAAGACGTACCCTTACTTTCCTTGAGTCTCTGGCGTTTGCCGCTTGGCAACGCGAAGGTAAGCCTAGTTCGGCGACTATTCAACTTTCAGATTTTGATACTGCACTTAGCCAAGCGCCGATTCGCTACGACAAAGACGGTGACAATCACTACGACGTCATCAGCGCTTTCATCAAGTCGGTCCGCGGTTCAGATGCGGACGCAGCGATTTATTGGTTGGCGCGAATGATTGAAGGGGGAGAAGACCCCAGGTTTATCGCCCGCCGCCTTATGATTCTGGCCGCCGAAGACATTGGATTAGCTGATCCCCAAGCAATTGTTGTGGCTACCTCGGTTGCACAATCCGTTGCGATGATTGGCATGCCGGAAGGTCGAATTGCACTTGCGGAGGCAACGATTTATTTGGCACTTGCACCCAAGTCGAACTCTGCCTACAACGCAATCAACCAAGCACTTGCCGATGTTCGTTCTGGATTAATTGGGCCAGTTCCCGAGCCGTTGAGGTCTTCCAATTACGCTGGCGCCGAAAACTACGGAAACGGGGTTGGCTATGTCTACCCCCACGATGATGTAGCTGCGGTTGTAAAGCAAAATTATCTAGACAAGAAAGTCGCTTCAAAGCGCTATTACGTGCCGAAACGTT
>JBEDKG010000028.1:0-3986 GCA_041172205.1 Actinomycetota bacterium
CTAACTTTGGCAGCTCTGGGTCTCGGCGGCACTGCAGCAACCCGTGCCATTCGCCTACGTCGCAGTGGCAAGTCTGATTACTTCTACGGCGACAAATAGTCCCAAACCATGCTCGCTCTACCGAGAGTAGACTTGAGCCTGTGAGCAAAGCCAACCTAGACAAAAAACCTGCCGAAGTTGCTGCCATGTTCGACGAGGTTGCCCCAACCTACGACATCACCAATGATCTTCTTTCACTTGGACAGTCGCGCCTTTGGCGCTCGCGGGTGGCTAAAGCGGTGGCGGCCAAGAGCGGGCAAACCATTCTCGACCTCGCTGCCGGCACCGGTTCGTCGTCTATCGCTTTCGCCGGTCCAGGCGTGAAAGTCATCGCCACCGACTTCTCAGAAGGAATGCTCGCGGTTGGACGCAAGCGTCACCCAGAGCTTGAATTCCGTTTCGCAGACGCAACCAAGCTTCCGTTCGAGAACGAGAGCGTAAACGCGGTCACCATTTCATTCGGTCTTCGAAACGTCGTTGATGTTCCAAAAGCGCTCGCCGAAATGTTTCGCGTGGTCAAGCCAGGCGGTCGCGTGGTCATTTGCGAATTCAGCAAAGTGACTTTGCCGGTCTTCCGAGGTTTCTACAACTTTTACCTAACCAAGGTTCTGCCAAAGGTTTCCGGCCTGTTCAGCAAAACCCCTGAGGCTTACAGCTACCTCGCCGAATCAATCGTTGCTTGGCCAGATCAAGCCGGCTTGGCGGTTGAACTGATTGATGCCGGTTTCGAAAACGTAAGTTACAAAAACCTCAGCTTTGGCGTGGTTGCAATTCACACCGGTTTCAAGGCGGCTAAGTAATGAAGAACACCCTTCCGAAGCAGTTCCGTGCCGTAACCGATGCGCCGCTACTGAAAGAGCTCGAAGCCGGTTTGGCCAGAGTTGAGCAGGGCCTATTAGATGCCACCAAGCACACCGACCCAATCGCCAAGGAATCGGCCCGCCACCTGGTGAACGCCGGCGGCAAGCGCATTCGTCCCGTCCTCGTTTTGTTGGCAGCCCAGCTTGGTAACCCAAACGGCGAGAACGTTGTTGATTCTGCCGTTGTGGTGGAACTCACCCACCTGGCAACTCTGTACCACGACGACGTCATGGACGAAGCCCCTACCCGTCGCGGCGTTCCCACCGCCCACAAGGTGTGGGGAAACAACATCGCTATCCTCACCGGCGATCTACTATTCGCACGTGCATCGCAGGTGGCAGCCCACCTTGGCGAAGAGACCATCAAGCTTCAGTCGTTCACCTTCGAGCGCCTCTGCCTCGGACAAATGCATGAGACCGTTGGTCCGCAAGGAAACGACGACCCAACCAAGCACTACATCCAGGTCATGGCCGATAAGACCGGTTCGCTTATCGCTGCCGCCGCTCAGATGGGCATCATCGCTTCTGGCGCCGACCGCAAATTCGAACAGCCAATGGTTGACTTCGGTGAAGCAATTGGTGTGGCCTTCCAACTCATCGACGACGTGATCGACATTTCAGAAGAAGGACCATCGGGTAAGACCCCAGGCACCGACCTTCGCGCTGGCGTTCCAACCTTGCCGGTTCTGCTTCTTCGCGAGCACGCCAAAACCGATGACGAGGCGAAAGCATTGCTAGCCGAAATTGAGGGTGACCTCTCAACCGACGAAGCACTTTCTGTCGTAGTCACCAAACTTCGCAACCACCAGGTTGCTGCGGAAGCGGAAGCCGAGGCTCGCCGCTGGGCTGCCAAGGCAATCGCTGCCATCGAACCACTACCGGACGGTTCGGTGAAGCGTGCGCTAATCACCTTCGCCAACGCGGTTGTGGATCGAACCAACTAATGGCTGCCGCTCTCAAGGTTTCACGCGAGCGCGCTGAGCGCATCAACAAAGCGCTAATCGGTACGTTCTTCACTCAGGCCATGGTGTCCATGGCGATTGTGGTCCGCATTCCGGAAATCATCGATAACCTAGCGCTTTCGAAAAACCTAGCCATCTGGGGAACCATCACCGGGTTATCCGGTATCGGAAGTATTTTGGCTCTGGTCTTTGCTCACCGTTTGGTTCTTCGCTTCGGTACCACCCGCGTGGTTCGTTACGGAACATTGGCGGCCACCGCAATCCAGGGAGTCTTGCCACTGATCGGCAACTACTGGCTTTACTTCGCTATCACCTTTGTGCAGGCAATTTTCTTCAGCCTCTACAACAACGCCGCCAACGGCCAGGCCCTGATGGTTCAAAAGCGTTTGAAGCGAGTCGTCCTAGGTTCTATCCACGGCGCTTGGTCGCTGGGTGTCGGTGTTGCGTCGATCCTCTCGGGTATTTTGGCCGGCTTCCTGCCACTGGCTTGGCACATGGGTATTGTTGCGGGTCTCGGGTTTATCGCACACCTAATTCTCAATTCGCAGCTTATGAATCGTGAAGAGGAAAAGCTCAGCCAGATCAAGGTGAAGGCCGAGAAGAAGATTTCTTGGCTCAAAACCCCTGGCATCATTTGGCTGCTGGCCCTAGGTCTCTTCATGGGCATCTGGCCGGAGCTGGTAATGGGCGACTGGATGTCGCTCTACTCCAAGAACGTCATGCACCTTTCAGCCAGCCTGATTGCAATCCCGTTCTCTGCTTTCGCACTAGCCATGATCATCGGCCGATTCGCCACTGGCTGGGTTTCCAGCAAACTTCCAATCAACCGGGCTGCTATGTTCGGCGGTTACTTCGGTGGTGTTGGCATGCTGCTCGGGCTACTAGCCAGCCATTTCTTACTACCCATCAACCAACTGCTCGCGGTTGCGGTTCAGTCGCTGTTCTTCTTTATCGCCGGTCTCGGCGAATCCATCATGGTTCCGGCCTTCTATTCGGCCGCCTCGCATGTGCGCAACATCCCGCCAACCCAAGCTCTTGCTCGCATGGGTTTGGCTAACTCGCTAATGATGATTTTGGCGAAGGGTGTCATGGGAAGTCTCGCCGACACCGTGGGTCTCACCCTGGCGATGCTGTTCCCAATTCTGGCGTTCTTCGGCTCTGGCTACCTTCAGGGAGTAGTCGGAAAGAAGGCCGACAAATTAGAGGCACAGAATCTTGAAAACTATCCGCCAACCGGAACAATTCCGATTGTGACCATCAAGGATTAGTTAGCGGAAGTTAGTGAACTGGATGTCGATGTCTAGATCGCTCGAACGCAACAACGCCATCACGGCCTGCAGGTCGTCGCGGCTTTTCGACTGCACACGAAGTTCGTCGCCCTGAATCTGCGACTTCACGCTCTTCGGACCCTCTTCACGAATGATCTTCGAAATCTTCTTGGCCTGCTCCTGGTCGATGCCGTTCTTCAGCTCGCCCTCGATGCGGTATTCCTTGCCAGATGGGAACGGGTCGCCATCAACGAAGCTCTTTAGCGAGATGCCTCGCTTCACCAGTTTCGACTGGAAAACATCGAGAACCGCCTTCACGCGCTCTTCAGAAGAAGCCTTCATCAGGATCTTCTCGCCGCTCCAATCGATCTCTGCGCCGACACCCTTGAAGTCGTATCGAGATTCGATCTCCTTCTGTGCCTGCATGAGAGCGTTGTTCGCTTCTTGCTTGTCTACTTTGCTTACGATGTCGAATGTTGAATCAGCCATGGCAAAAGTTTAGCGTGAGTGTGCCGCAGGGCGGGCTGTGCTGGAGCGAATCAGCAGGCTGACTGGCCATTCCACATCTTCTTCTACGTTTACGTGGCTCTCCAGTGTTGGATCATTCAACACCTCAAGCAATAGCCGGGCTGCCTCTGCACCCTGGGCGCGAACATTCTGATCGATGGTAGTCAAGCCAAAGAGTTCAGCCATGTCGTGGTTATCGATACCAATCACCGATATGTCTTCTGGCACTCGAAGACCCAAGTCCTTGGCCGCCATCATGGCACCAAAACCCATTTCATCGGAGTTTGCAAAAATCGCTGTTGGCGCATTTTTTGGATCGCCCAGCATCTGTTTTGCAACTGAATAAGCTC